>VYDD01000376.1:5797-12396 GCA_009843625.1 Gammaproteobacteria bacterium
TCCCCGAACGTGCCCAGGGAGGCCACCTCGGAAGCCCGCCGCCTCGCTTCGGGGGCCTGCGTCCGGCGTGCGTCCAGCAGGATCAGCCCCCCGATGACCAGATCGACCAGCAGCGCGACCGGAACCGATACCGCCAGCAGCGGCGAAGCCAGCGCGAGCAGCCAGAGGGCGCGCCGGCTCGGGACAGCGCGGATCATCGCCGCTCGCATGCCGGGGAGGGTTCGTCCACGGGCTGCTACCGTGGCGCTTCCAGCGTCTCGAGCAACGCCGCGACCTCGTCGTCGGAAGATCGTCCCTCCACTTCCGCTTCGGGGGTGAGGACCACCCGGTGGCGGAGGACCGGGAAGGCCAGCGCCTTGACGTCGTCGGGAATGGCGAAGTCCCGGCCGCTGAGCCAGGCCTCGGCCTTGGCCGCCTGAAGCAGGGCCACGCCGGCGCGCGGGCTCGCCCCCAGCGCGAAGACCGATTCGCCGCGTGTCGCACGCACGATGTCGGTGATGTAGCGGCGGATGCGCTCGTCCACGTGCATGCGGTTCACGGTGTCCCGCATCGCCAGCAGCTCCTCCCGCGACACCGGCTCGCCCAGCGGATAGGTGGCCTGGTCGTCGGCCCGGAAGCCGGCGTCGTGCCGGTCGAGGATGCGGCGTTCGGCCTCCTCCGGGGGATAGTCCACCGAGATCTTCATCAGGAAACGGTCCACCTGCGCCTCCGGCAACGGGTAGGTGCCTTCGTATTCGACCGGGTTCTGGGTGGCGAACACCGTGAAGGCCTCCGGAAGCGGACGCGTTACCCCATCCACCGTTACCTGCCGCTCCTCCATCGACTCGAGCAGCGCGGCCTGGGTCTTGGCGGGCGCCCGGTTGATCTCGTCGGCCAGCAGCAGATCGGCGAAGACGGGCCCCGGCCGCCAGGTGAAGTCGCGTCCGGTGCCGTCCAGGACGTTCACTCCCGTGAGATCGGTGGGCATCAGGTCCGGGGTGAACTGCACCCGGCCGAAGTCCAGGCTCAGCCCGCCGGCGAGCGCGCGCACCGCCAGGGTCTTCGCCGTTCCGGGGACGCCTTCGACGAGCGCGTGTCCGCGGGCGAGGA
The DNA here is from genome assembly GCA_009843625.1 of Gammaproteobacteria bacterium. GTDB lineage: Bacteria > Gemmatimonadota > Gemmatimonadetes > Longimicrobiales > Gaopeijiaceae > BD2-11. The sequence continues at coordinate 6,887 of VYDD01000376.1, forward strand.
GGGTGATCGTCATCTGCCTGAGCATGGTGGCCTGGCCGAGCACGATCTGGTCGAGGGCGGCGAGCAGGCGAAGCGCCGGATCCGGCGAAGTCATGCGGAGGTCCTCCCTTGGGTGTGGTTGTCGATGCCCTGCGCGACCCGAACAAGGTCCAGGGGACTGGCGCCGAGACCCCGGCGGATGAGCCTGAGTGCGCGGGGCCGCGCGGTCCGCTTCTCCAGTCGCTCCAGCAGACGCTCGGCGTCCCGCAGGTCATGGGGAGGCGGGAGATGGGCGGTGCGTGCAAGCCGTCCGAGCATCAGAACCGCCGCGGTCTCCCGGGCCTGCGCACTCTCGTACACCGCCGCCAGGGCCGTCACGTGTTCCAGCGCGGACCGCCCGGGGCCGCCGGCCGGGGCCAGCGGAGCGCCGAAGCGGAGTCCGGCGCAGAAGAACGCCAGAAGAACAACCACGCCCAGGTGAAGCGACGCCCTGCCGGCGGGCGTGCCGACGAGGAAGTCCACGGTGGCGCGCGCGGGGGAGCGGGACGCCCCCAGTCCCTGGCTGAACTCGTCGAAGAAGACGGAATCCCCCGGGCTCGTCCAGGCGATGGCCGCGCGCACCGCCAGAACGGCCAGAGGCGCCTCGCCGGCGAAGCGATTCGACAGGGGAGCGGCGTCGGCGAAGCTGACGATGCGCCCCTCGCGCAGCGGAATCGAGACCGCGACCGCCCAGCGATGGCCGGCCGAGTCGGGGGCGGACAGGAGCAGGGGATGGTGGGGCACGGGATCGGGCCCCGGCTCGTCGTCCGCGTCCGCCTCGTCCTCTTCTTCGTTCTCCGCGGAGGCCGTGTCGGGCGCGATGGCGTAGCGCGCTGCACGGGCCACCGGCAGCCCCTCGGCGAGGGGACGCTCCGCGCTCCACAGCGGGCCGTCGTCGAGTTCCGCGCCCGGCGAGGTGCCCGATGCCTCCGCGGAGTCGCCGTCTTCCAGGAGCGTGCGCCGCACCAGTCCGAGCGAGTCCAGGATGGGCGACGCGGGCCGAGGGGCGTGGATCAGGGTGCCCCCGTCCCGCACCCACTCCAGCAGTTCGTGGACCTCGCGCGGGCTCGGCCGCCGCACCGGTTGCAGCATCACCAGGGTCCCGCGCAGGGGCCCGGCGTCGACGAGCGGCGTCGCCCGGATTGCCGTGGGAGGTCCCAGGCGCGCGATCGCGCGGTACAGCCCCGCAACCCCGTCGGGCGTGGCGCGCAGCGCGCTGCGGCGGACGTCCCGGGCCGAGGAGCCCGAAGGACGCAGCGCGAACGCCGTCACCACGAGCAGTAGCGTGACAACCGCGATCGCGGCCAGAACTCCCCAGCCGGCGCCGGGGCCAGGGGCTCCTCGCGTCCGCCGGTCGCCGCGCCCGGTCGTCCCCGTCCGCGACTGAGCCGGTTCCGGGGTCACCTCCCCGCCTCCCCGGTTACTTCGCACCCCACATGGTCGGCCAGCTGCTCGAGACCGCGGTAGCCGGACGAAGTGGGGGTCTCCTGGCCGAAGGCGAGTTCCTGAAAGGAGCGAATGAAATTGGCGGCATCGTCCTTCGCTCGCTCGTCGATGACCTCGCCCCCGGCCACCTCCAGCGCATACTCCCCGGGGGTCTTGGACGGATGGGAATCCACCGCGCCCCGGCGCTCCAGCGTGAGGACGAATCCCTGATAGAGCGCCGTGGCGGCGTGTCGGTACTCCGAAGCGCGGGCTCTCTCGGCGGCAATCCGAAGCCAGTCACGCGCGCTGCGGCGCTCGTCGGGTACCGCTTCCGGATCACGGCGCGCCGACTGCGGACCCGTCTGCGGCAGCGCGCGCAGCACAACGTAGGCGACGGCGCCGAGGCAGACGGCCGCGACGACGACGGTCAGCAATTCGGCCTGTGATTCCGAAATGCCAGGGAACATGCCGCGGACCCAGTCCCAGAACCGCACCCACAGCTCGGCCAGCACCCGACTCGACAACCCACCCTCGAAGGCCTGGAATTCCGGTCCCGCAAGGATGTCTGCGAGGGTTCGCGACACCTCGTCAGCGGAAGGAAGCTGCTCCTGGAACACTCAACCCGCCATCGCGCGGGCTGCGGCCTCGAGATCCGTCCCTTCGCTCCGCGCCTTCAGGTCCGCAAACAGCACCATGGCGCACGCCATCATCAGCGGAGTGGTCACCGACTGAAAGCCCAGTCCGACGATCTGGATCACCCAGAACCGGACCAGGCCGATGGTCTGGGCCGGGTTGGCCGCGAACAGGTCTCCCGCCGAGCCCGCGAGCGCGTACGCGGCCACGCCGGGCATGGCGGTGATGAACCAGGTGACCACGACGACGAAGAAGGTCCGCATACGGCTGCCCCGCACCAGCCCGAAGGATCGCCGGAGGCCCGCGAACGGCCCGCGCCCTTCAACCACGGTCGCGGGCACGAGCATGAAGACGTGCGTCGCCCACCACCCCACCACTGCCACGGCCATCGCGAACAACACGATCGTCGTGATGATGACGCCTGCGACAGAAGTAGCGCCCGTGGCAAGGGTGACGAGCGCCAGGATGGGGAAGGCTACCAGGAAGATCACCGCCGCGAGCAGCACCAGCGCAAGAAGGCCGGCGCTCACCAGCCGGGGAAGTGCGGTCAGGGCCCGCCCGTAGCTGCTGCCGATCGAGCCCGGCCGGTCGCCCATTCGGTCGTCCATGGCGTTCGCGAGCGCCCCCCAGGTCAACAGCGAGAACACCATGCCGACGGCCATGAGTCCAAAGAACGGCAGAACCGCGCCAGGGTCGGCCAGGATGACGTCCGCATCGATCTCGGACGCGGTCGGGATCACCGTCGCCACCATTGCCGGCACCAGCCCGACGAGGGCGAGCGGCATGTAGAGCCGATAGTCGCGCCGGAAGAGTCCGAAGCCGAGGTCGAGAACCTCCCCGAAGTCCAGAGGCCGCAACGGGATTGCCGACATCGATTTCTCCGGTCCGGTCTCTGTCCGCCCCCAGGATGTGGCGCCCGATCGGCGCAATCAAACGTATCCGCCAAAGGCAGGCAAGCGATCCCGCCTTCCCCTACCCGGGGCCTGGACGGCCTCGTCCAGGGCGCTGCGGCCGCTCCGAATCCGCGAAACGGCGCCGCGCCTCCCGAACGATCTCGGCGAATGCCGGGTCGCTGCGGATGGGGTCCCAGGCGGGATCGGTGCGCAACATCATGAGCCGGGGATCAGATGTCTCGAGTGCCTCCCGGAGCTGATCGAGGGCGCCTTCGCTGTCACCGGCCCAGAGGGACGCCTCGGCGAGAGAGGTGGGCGCAACCCGCCGGCCCTCGGCCTGGATGGCGTGGAGGCGGTCGAGCTGCCACGACCAGTACCCGGCCGTGCCACCGGACGCGACCGCTTGCTCGAGCTGGTCGACGGCCTGCGCGCCGGGCGCTTCCGGCCACCCGTAGGTGCTCCAGCGGCGCATGGTCGCCACCGCGGCCTCGACATCTCCCGCGGACGCGCGCATGCGCGCCAGCGTCTCCCACACCGGGCCAACGTTGGGATGGTCGATCAGCAACGTCTCCAGCACCTCGATGGCCGAATCGATACGCCCGTCCCCCGCCAGACGCCGCGCCACGAATATCTGGCGCCCGGCATCAGTGCGCGCCGTCTGCAGGATACGGCGGCTCACGGCGTCCTCCAGGCCGCGGCCGATCTCCGTCGTGGCCACGGCCCAGGTGGTATCCAGCTCGGCGAGTGGAACCCGGGGGGAACCGGCTCCGAGCTGAGCCGGGGCCGGAATCGCGAATCCTTCCGTGGCCGGCTCCCGGGGGAGGCTCCGTTCGAGGAAGTCGACCACCTCCCGTGCTTCGGCGGAACCCGGATCGAGCGCCAGGGCACGGGTGGCTTCCTCGCTTGCGAGCCCCACCTCCCCGGCATCCAGGAAGCCGTCTTCGATGGCGGCCAGGAAGCGCGCTCCGGCCAGACCCGCGAGCGCGGGAGCGAAGCCCGAGTCGCCGCGCAGCGCCTCCTGGAAGTATTCCACCGCCCGGCGGTACCCGTCCGCCGTGCCGAGCCCGTACTCGTACCGTCCCCTCAGATAGGCCTCCTCCGCTGCCGGATCGCCGCTGGGCCCGCTGGGTGCGGCCAGCGCGATCTCCCCCTGCTGCCCCGGCCTCCCCGGAATCCCGGATGTCACCGCCATCGCCACTTCGCTCTGGAGTGCGAGCACGTCGGTCATTTCGCGGTCGAACCGAAAGGTCTCGATGTGGGAGTCGCTCGCGGCGTGAATGAGCTGAAGTGTGATGCGCACCTGGTCGCCCGCGCGGGTCACCGACCCCTCCACCAGCGCGTCGACTCCAAGTTCGCGTCCGATGACCGGCGCGGAGGTGGTCGTGCCCTGGTACTGCATGACCGAGGTTCGGGACGCAACTCGCAGCCACTCGAGCTGGCCGAGGCTCGCGGTCAGCTCCTCCTGCAGACCCGCGACGAAGTAGGCCTCGCTCGCGTCCGGGGAGAAGTCCTCCAGCGGCAGCACGGCGATCGACGTGATCGGCTGGTCGGGATCGTAGACCTCCAGCGCGATCGTCTCCTGCCCCTCCCCGGACGTGAAAGCGCCCCTGGACGAGAGCCAGCCCGCCAGCCCGCCGGCAATCCCGATGGTGAGTACGAAGAACGCGACGCGCGGAAGGATGCCCTGGGTCGGGCTGTCGGGGGTCCGCCGTATCCCGTCCCTGGTGCGTTCGTACACCCAGGCCAGCGCGACGCCGGGCGGAAAACCGAGCACGACGAGCACTACCAGAATGCGCAACCCGGTGTCGCCCATGCCGAACGCGGGAAGGACGATCTCGCCCAGCTGCAGGAGCACGAAGGCGACGGCGCAGTATCCCAGGGCGAAGCGCACCACCCGCCTGCGCCGCAACTCGGCGATCAGATCGGCGAAGGCGAATCGACGTTCAGGCAGGGTCATGCGGCGTCTGGGTCGCGAAAGAGGTGGAGCGCCGACCCTTTAAAGACACGTCCCTTTGCGCGCACGCTGAATCGGTATCTCCCGGGAACCGGGAACACCACGTTCTCCACGGGCATGATCAGGCAGGTCCGGGCAGGTGGCCGATCGGGAGCGCGCGGGTCGACCTGGGTCTCGCCCTCGACCGTCAGGCACGGCTTCTTCGAAGGATCGAGCAGGTCCACCCGAAAACGATAGCTGCCGTCGTCGCTCCGGTCCCACTCGATGCCGGCCACGATCACCATGCGGCTCTGGACGGCGGGGAAGCCGGGCGCGAACAGGTCGTTGAAGGCGCCCTGGACGTCGATCCGGGTGCCGGAGGAAGCCTGCTGCGCCGAGTCGCAGGCCAGCGAAAGGTAGAGTTCCATACCGCCTACGCCCTTGCGCCCGGCGATCGATCCGCGGCGTCGTCGGGAGGTCCCCAGCCACCGCCGCCGGGCGACTGGATGCTGATGATGTCCCCCGCCTTCACCTCGAACGAGGTCTTTCCCGGCAGGATCCGCTCCTCGTCCCCGGAGATCAGCGTGTTGACCCCGGGCGCCCCGTCC
>VYDD01000248.1 GCA_009843625.1 Gammaproteobacteria bacterium
CTCTGGGGAGAGATCGCGGCCTCGGGTTCGTCCAGCAGATATAGCCCTCCGGGGACGAAGCGCTCGCGAAAGAGCTTCAGAAAGCCTTCGCCATGGGAGTTGGCATCCAGGTCCGCCCCATACTTCCGCTCGATGGCCGCAATGGAGCCCGCGGCGGGACCGCGCGCGAGTGTCCGCGCCAGCGGGGAGTGCTCGCGGAATCGCTCGTCGACCTCGGCGAGCTCCTGCTGAAACTCGATCCTCAGCCGGGCCATGTGGCGCGCGAAACCGAAGAAGTCTTCGGCGCGCAAAAAGAAGCCGCGGTGCGTGCGCTTGCTCCAGGCGAGCCTGAGCATCTTTGCAAGGCGGCGCTGCGGCGCGAGCGTGGGGTCCCGGTCCGCACTCCTGCTGCCGACGGTGGGCAGCCCGGTCGCCGCCGCAAGAGCCTCGAGCACGGTCGACTTGCCCGAGCCGTTCTCTCCCACCAGGAGCGTTACGGGAGTCGCGACGTCCAGGGCCTCGAGGCCCTGCAGGGCCGGGATATTGAACGGGAATTCATCCTCCCGCCCATCCGCGTCCGGGAGATTAATGCGCTCTAACACCCCGCGCTGTCCCGTTCCGGCATCCCTGCGCCCCTCCTCATGCCGTGTCCGGCGTCCGTATCGCCTCCAGCTCTTCCAGCGTGCGCGGCCAGTCCCGACCCAGGAGCCTGGACAGCGCCCGGTCGGCCAACAGCCTGCCCCCCGTCTGACATTTCGGGCAATAGTTCGTCTCGCGGCTGGCGTAGACGATGCGCTGAATCGGGGTGCCGCACCGGGGACAGGGCTTGCCGAACTTCCCGTGGGCGGCCATCGCCGGATGGAACGCGGTGACCTTTTTCGGAAAGTCCCCGCCCGCCTCGGCCTGCAGACGCTCGGTCCATGCGCGCAGGGAGGTCCGGGTGGCCTCGTACAGGCGGCGGAGTTCCCCGGTCGACAGCCGGCGCGTAAGGCGCACCGGCGAAAGGCCCGCCGCGAGCAGAATCTCGTCGGAGTGCGCGTTGCCGATGCCGCTCAGGATCCTGGGATCGGTGAGCGCCCGCTTGAGGGTGCGGTTCTCGCGCACGAGCGCCGCCTGAAACCCGGGGAAGTCGACCTCCAGGGGTTCGACGCCCCCGGGGTCGAGCCGCAGCAGGGCCTCGTCCCCGCGCACCACCCACATCGACATCCTCTTCTTCGTGCTGGCCTCGGTCAGAATCAGGGTGCCGTTGGGGAAGTCCAGGGCCCCCGCCGCGCGCTTCCCGGGCAGGGGCGCGCCGACGTCCCGCCACTGGAAGCGCCCCGCGATCATGAGGTGGATGACGGCGTGCAGGTCGTCGTCCAGGTGCAGCGCGATGCGCTTCCCGATGCGCCCGATGGAGCGCACGTGTTTGCCCACGAGCTCCGAGACCGGGGGATCGAAGGTCTTGAGCAGCGACGGAGAGCGGAGCCGGACGCGCTCGATCGGCTGCCCGGTGATGCGGGCGTCGAGCGCGTTCACGTACAGGCAGACTTCCGGAAGTTCGGGCATGCCGAAAGATCGATGCTGCGGACGGCGGGGCGCCAGTGGGAGGCGCCGCGTCGATTCTGCGCTCGCCCCCGGGAACGGACCCGGAGCCGTCGCTGCTGTTGCCGGGACACGTCACCGGCTACCGTCATGGTCGGCGCGCGCCGCCGGCACCGGGTCCGCGCGCCAGCCTGAGCGGCGATGAGCACCATCCCGTCCAACCCTTCCACGCAGGCGGGCGACCCACCATGAACCGTTATCTGCGCGTACCCGCAACCCTCCGGGCCCTCCTGGCCGCGCCGTTGCTGGCGTCTCTGTCCGCGGCCGCCATCCTCCCGGGTTCAACCGCCGTTCGGGCCCAAGAGCCCGCGACCCGGCTTGTGATACTCGGAACCGGAACGCCCATCGCCGACCCGGATCGGTTCGGGCCTTCGGTTGCGGTGGTGGTCGGGGAGGAGTCGTACCTGGTGGACGCGGGAGCGGGGGTCGTGCGCAGGGCGGCCGCGGCGGCCCGGAACGGCATCGCCGCCCTGGCGCCGTCGAACCTCAAGCGGGTCTTCATCACGCATCTGCACAGCGATCACACGGTCGGGCTCCCGGACCTGATGTTCACCCCCTGGCAGAACGGCCGAAACATGCCCGTCGAAGTCTACGGACCACCCGGTACGCTGCGCATGACCACGAACATCGAGGAGGCATGGGTCGAGGACGTCCACATGCGCCTCTTCGGCCTCGAGGGCCGCACAGCCCACAACTACCGCGCCCTGACGCGGGAAATCGAGGCGGGAACGGTCTACGACGACGGCACCGTGCGCGTGGACGCCATTCCCGTCCAGCACACCAGTTGGCCCGTCTCCTTCGGATACCGCTTCGTCACCCCGGACCGCACCATCGTCATCTCGGGGGACGCCCGTCCGAGTCCGTCTCTCGTCGAGGCCTGCAACGGCTGCGACGTGCTCGTCCACGAGGTGTACTCGCGGGACCTTCTACGACCGGCACCGCAACCAGATCTACCACGCGGCGGCGCACACCTCGACCGCCGAGGTGGCCGCGCTGGCGATGGAGGCCCGTCCCGGGCTGCTGGTGCTCTACCACCAGCTCTACCGCTCCGCCACCGACGAGGACCTCATCCGGGAGGTGCGCGAGGCGGGGTACACCGGGCGCGTGGTGTCGGCGGCGGACCTGGACGTGTACTGAGTGTCGCCCATGGACGATCTCCTGCCGATGGCACGGGTCTGGCATGAATCGTCGTCGCAGCGGCGCATGGCCGAGACGCGGTTGCCCTGAATTCCGGCGCCGGAATAACTTGGGCGGGTTGCCGGCCGCGCGCGGCGGGCAGCGCGCGATCATGCAGTCATGGATCTGACCGGAGTCGGAAAATGCTACGTTCGAGTCTGTTGATGGCGCTCGTGATCCTGGTCTCGGGCTGCGCTCGATGGGTTCCGGCCCGGGTCGGCGACGTTCCGGTCGGCACCGACGTTCGTCTGCGGCTGTCGGATGAAGGCGCCGCGCAGTTGGAGGAGTTGACCGGGACGCGCCGGTCCGACGTCTCCGGACAGTTGCTGCAGTGGGACAGCGAAGTGATGGTCTCCGCCGCGCTGCAGGCCGCCGGAGCCGGTGCGAACAGCAGCAGCCTGCGCCAGCGCTTCGTGGTGGACCAGGAGGACATCCTCGGGGTGGATGTCAGGGAACTGGACCGCACGCGCACCGGACTCTTCGTCGGCGGCGTCGCCGTGGTGGCAGGTTCGGCCATCGTGTGGGTGGTGTCGCAGTTGGCCGGCGGCGGCACGGCGGCAACCAATCTCCCTCCCAACGCGCCCAGCGAGCCCTTCGTGCGCATTCGCATTCCCTGACCGGAGACCAACATGACACGCGCCGGTCTGATTCTGGCTCTTCTGTTGACGGCATCCGGCTGCGCCCGATGGGTGCCGGCCCAGCTGGGGACGGTCCCGCCCGGCACCGACGTCCGCCTGCGCCTCTCCGAGGAGGGCGCCGCGCAGCTCGAGGAGATGACGGGGGCGGGTGCCGCCGAGGTCACCGGAGAACTGCTCCAGTGGGAACCCGAAGTGCTGGTGTCCACCGTGCTCGCGCCCACGGGCGCGCGCGTCGACCCGGGGCTGCGCCAGCGCCTGGTCGTGGATCCCGCCAACGTCGTCGGCATCGACGTGCGCGAGGTGGATCGCACCCGCACGGGGTTTCTCGTGGGTGGCGTCGTCGCGGTCGCGGGGTCGGCGGTCGTCTGGGCGATCGTCAACATCGTCCGGGGCAGCGAAGGCGCACCCACCACGCCGCCGACGGACGGCCCCCAGGAACCCTTCGTCCGGTTGCGCTTCCCCTAGTTCGCAGCCACGACGCCCGGCCCCCGGCGCTGGCTACGCCTGGTCGGTCACGCGCGACCCCCGGCGCTCCCTGAACGGCTGGTGCCGCTCGCGGGTGCGCCGGGGGTCGGCGGTGCTGTCAGCTACCGCCCTGATAGTGCGGGTTGCCGGCGATCTCTTCGGAGGAGACGGGCCAGCGCCGGTTCGTCCCGAGCTGCTTCGTCACCTCGTCCCATTGCCACGGCTTGATGTCGTAGTAGCGGTGGTCCTGGAGCCGCCGCCCTTCGATCATGAACTCGAGCCGGCGCTCGTAGATGATCTGTTGGTGGACTTCGGCAATGTCCATGCTCATGAACGGCGGCAGATCCCAGTTGGCGCGCACCATGTTGATCTGGTTGACCGCCTCCTGGTAGTTGCCTGCCAACAGGTGGCCCTCCGCCAGGATCAGCCGCGCCTCCTGCCAGCGGCTCACGGGAAGATCCGCGTCGAGCCCCTGATACTTGAAGAACCGGTGTACGTCGCCCGTATGGGGCGGCGGCGCGCGGAGCTCGGGCGGACCGACGCGCGTCCCCACGCGCGGATCCACCATGCCGGTCACCGGGTCCTCGATGGCCACGTTGCGCGGATCGATGATCACGCCCGTGATCGACTGGTGGTACGTGTTGAGGCTGTTCAGCGAGCCCGGCTGCTGGTAGCGGCACGCGAAGTAGAAGTCCGGCTTGACCGCGAGCGCCGCCTCGGCCGCCTGCATGGCGGCCGCCACCTGGGACATGTCTCTGCCGCGTTCGAAGAAGAGCGACCTGTGGACCCGGGCCTTGGTGGCGAGCGCCGCCGCGCGCAGGTCCGGGTTGCTTGTCTGCGCCACCTGGTCAAGCGCCGACAGCGTCTGCTCAAGCACGACATCGGGCGCCAGCGGCGCCTCGCCGTTGAAGGGCACCTCCTTGAAGTGATCGGCCAGAGTGATGCGCGCGAAAGCCTCCCAGAAGATGCCGCGCACGATGGTCGTGTCCGCCGGGTTCGACTCCTGCAACCTCCTGATGGCCTCCTCTGCGATCCATCGGGCGGACGACAGAGAGTTCCAGACCGCGTTCTGGGTCGTGTTGAACCCCTCCATGTGACCCCACATGTGGAGTTCGGTGAATGTGAAGCTCGATATGAACGTTACATCGTCGGACTGCAGGGCGTTGGCCGCGACCGTGCCGTCATATGCGTCGCAGACCACGCCCTCGGGCGTGGCGGCCAGCGCCGGAACCAGGTTCGGGTCCTCCAGGTCGGCAAGCGTGAGGCTTCCCGGGTTGTCGACGCTGAACAGGTCACCACATCCCGCCGCGATCAGTACGGTGAATGACAATGCTCCCAATCTCAATATGCGCATCCGCATGACTATCTCCCTTGCTTCAGAAATCCGCTCATCGCCATTGGCGATCGATTCGATACCCGTCGCACACCCGCATCCTAGAACGTCGCCTGGAAGCGAATGCCGTAGCGTCTGGGGCTCGGCGGCTGACCGTAGTCGGAGTTCATGCCGAATGCGTTATAGGGTCCACCGGCCCGGGCATCGGGAATTCCGTGATAGGGGGTCAGGGGATCAGACATGCAGACGTCCACCGGGCACTTGTTCCAGAGGAACAGGTTGGTCGCCGACAGTCTGACCACCAGGGAATTCATGCCCGCGAGCGAAGTCACAAAGCTCTCCGGGACGTTGTAGTTGAAGGAGAGGTCGGCGAAGCGCAGGAAGTCGGCCCTGAAGAGGTAGCTGGAGATCATGGAGGGATGCTGGTTGCCGAAGTTCTCCGCGACCCGCTGGCGTTCCGCCACCGAGGTGTTCGGATCGTCCAGGATGGCCTCGAATTCGGCCACGCGCGGTGAATTCCGGGTAAAGGCATCCTGAATGACCGACACCTCCGAGAACATGTGATAGTCGTACGCCCCGGTGAAGGTGGCGTTGACGCTCAGGCCGCCGGGGAGGTCGAGCGACGTGAGGAAGCTCCCCGTCCAGAGCGGGATGGGGCGTCCCACGTATTCCAGCGAATCGCCGCCCGCGGCATTCTTGAGCTTGTTGGGCGTGATCTGGTTCAGCCTCGTGAGCTGCTCGATGGGCACCGCTACGGTGTAGGGGTTGCTGGGATCGGGCACCGGAGCGATCCACGCACCGGGAGTGAACCCTTCCTTCATCGTGGGATAATACCGGCCGGCGCTGGTGCCGCCCTGGATGTGAACCCGGTAGGGGGGCACGCCGCCCATGTCGAGGATCTCGGAGTCGTTCAGGGCCACCTGGAAGGTGGTCGACCATCTCAGGCTGGGACGCCGGACCCAGGTCACGTCCAGCGAAGATTCGAACCCCTGGTTGCGGATCTTGCCGACGTTGGAAACCACCGGCTGGAGGAATCCGGTCGAGGCCGCGGACGGCACGGGCAGGAGCGCGTCGCTGGTGGTCGCGTTGTAGTACACCACGTCCAGCCCCACCCGGCCATCGAGGAAGCCGAACTCGGTCCCGAATTCCCACTCCAGGGTGCGCTCGGGCTTCAGGTCCGGGTTTCCGGGGTTGCCGGTTCTCACGATGGAGAGGTTGTCCACGCCGATGCCGGGCACCCACGTCTGGGTGGCGTCGAACGCGCCGGGCTGCAGCCCCGCCGCGCCCAGCGCCGCCCGCACCCGGAACTGGTCCCAGCTCTGGAACGGCCAGAAGTCATGCTCCGACACGACCCAGGACGCACCGCCCTTGGGGTACACCTGGAAGGCGAAGTTCTCACCGAAGGCCGAGTTGCCGTCCACGCGCAGACCGGCGTTCAGGAAGAGACGGTTCCACAGCCCGACTTCCTCCTGGGCGTACACGCCGGCGTTGATGACCTCCTGGAAGGTCTCGTTCGGCGGCAGGAGCTGCGATCCGGCCGGCAGGGTCGCGAGCTGGCGCAGCGGAAAGTCCCGAACCCCGAGCGTTCTGAACCACTCTTCCTCCCAGAAGCTCTGGCCGCCCACCAGCAGGGTGGAGGTCAGGTTCTCGCTGAAATCGCGGCTCCAGGACGTCTTGAAGTCCAGCGTCGTAGCCGTGCGCTCGGAGGTGCGCACCAGCCGCTCGCCCTGCTCGTGATAGATGTTGAGGCCCTTGTTGACGTGCTCGATGTACTCCTCGGTCATCCGGTCCCGGCCCATGATGAGCTCTGAGCGAATGCCGTTGCCCCAGTCGTAGGTCAGGGCCCCGCTGAGCGTCACGCGCTGCTCGTCCTGGTTGGACGTCACGCTGGCGATGGGGTCGCTGTCCAGCGGCAGGAAGTGCTCGCTCGGAGAGAGCGGGCCGTTGTACCCATGGGGCGGCGGCCACGCGATCTCGTAGGCGTTGACGCCGTAGCGCCCGCCATACTGGAAGCGCGGCGCCGGATTCCGGGGCGTCGCCAGGAAGAAGCCCCAGAGGTATCCGCTGCCCCAGTTGAGCCCGTTCTGTCCGGGCTGGCGCCGGTCGCTGAAGACCGTGTTCATGTCCACGCGAATGCCGAGCCTCTCGGTCGCCTGCACCGTGAGATTGGCGCGCAGGTTGGCGTCCATGGTTCCCTGGAATTCGCGGTACTCGCGGCCCATCTGCCCGACCTCGTCGCGGAGACGGCCCGAGGCGAAATACTGCACGGTGGAGGTCCCGCCCCGCACGTCCGCGTTGAAGTCCATGACCGAACCCCAGCCGCCGAGGTAGTCGAGGACGGGCTTGCCGAGGGTCTGCAACTGCTTGGTGTCGAAGTTGTAGCCCCAGACTCCCTTCAGGCGGGCTTCCGGAATCCTCGTGCCGTCGAAGCCGGTCCCGAAGGTCCACACCGGATCGCCGGCGCTCCCGCGCTTGGTGATGATCTGGATCACCCCGCTCGAGGCCTCGGTGCCGTAGAGGGTCGCCGCCGCCGCGCCCTTGATGATCTCGATGCGCTCGATGTCGTTGGGGTTCAGCCGGTCGAGCGAGGTGGCCTGGCGGGCGCCGCCCACCTTGCTGTAGTTGGAGTCAATGCGCACTCCGTCGACGTAGATGAGCGGGGCGCTCCGCTGCGTGAGGCTGACCGCTCCGCGCAGGAGGATCTGGCTCGAGGTCCCCACGTTGGGAGCGATCCCGGGCACCATCCCGGCGACACGCCCCGAGAGCGCCTCGGTGATGTTGGATACGGGCGCGGTATTGATGGTTTCGGCGCCCAGCGTCTCGACTGTCTGGCCCAGCCGCCGCCGTTCGGTGACGACTCCGGTGCCGGTCACGATCACCTCGTCCAGGGCGATCGCCTCCGACTCCATCTGGACATCGATGTTCACGGTCTGGTCCGCGACCACGGTGATGTCCTGGGGCTCGGTGCCGTAGCCGATGTAGCGGATCTCCAGAACGTGGTTGCCGGCCGGAATGCCCAGCAGGACGAAACGACCGTTGGCATTGGTGACGTTGCCCACGCCCTCGGCGGCGATGCTCACCTGTGCGCCCGCCAGCGGCAGCCCGGTGCCCACCTCCTGGACCGAGCCGGTGACGGTGCCGGTCTGGGCGGACAGCGGAGCGGCAATCATGGCCATGGCGCAGACCGCGCCGGTTAAGGTGAAGACCTTACGAAGGATTTTCATGCTTCCACCTCCTGCTTGGGGGAACGGCATCGATCCTGCTCCCGGGAATCCGCCCTGGATTCTCCGGGTTCTGTGAGGTCCTCGGGCGCACAGCCCTCGGCCTCCGAACTAACACATGGCGCAGTTTTGGTTGTTGATGGCGCCCAGCCGCTCGAGCAGAGCGATCGTCGCCGGAAACGGGCGGACATTGTAGCTCGGACTGTTGGCCATGTCGACGGTCGTCTGGCCGAGTCGCGTCACCGCATGCACGTCGGCGCCGCGCTCGATCAGGTAGAGGATGACTTCGTTGTCACCGCGTGAAGCGGCGTTGTGGAGCGGCGTGCGGGCGTCCAGATCCCGTGCGTTCACGTCGGCGCCCAGCTCCTCAACGAGATACCTGACGGCCGGGAGCCATCCGCCCGGCACGTACCGGTGTTCGTTCGCGGCGCGCTGGTCGTAGCCCACGCCCGTCGCCGCGTGGATGGGATACATGGCGGCGCCTCCCGGGGGAACCGGCGGTATGCCGCTCTCGTCCACGGCAGCCGAGTAGTCCGCAGCCACCGGGGCAACCTCCGCGCCCGCCGGCTTTCGGCTGGCGATGCCCGGGTCCGCCCCGTAGGCGACCAGCAGCTTCATCGCGGCGACGTCGACACCGAGCGCGGCGCGGAAGAAGGGCGTGGTTCCCTCCAGGTTCGCGCTGACGAGACGCTGGTGGGCCCACCACAGATCCCTGCTGAGCCGCGCGTTGGGATCCGCTCCCGCGAGCAGCAACTCCTCCATCACGTGGAGGTAGCCGGCCTGCTGGGCCTCGTGGGCGCGCGGCTGGGGATAGAAGGAGGTGCCGGCCCATTGCACGTTGATCACGGCGAACAGGGGCGTCGCGCCCGGGTCGCTGGCGACGTTGGGATCGGCTCCGCGCTTGAGGAGATCGAGCCCCAGGTCGAAGCGCCCGTTCAACATGGCGATCAGCAGCGGGCTGGTTCCGTCTCCGCTGGTCTGGTCGATGTCGGCGCCCCCGTCCAGGAGCGCGGCCACGGCTTCCCTGTGCCCGGCACGGGCCGCGTGCAGGAGGGGAGTGAGGCCGCCCCACCTGCCTACCAGGGCCGGCTGGCCCGGCGGGGGGTTGGTCGATATCGGCGAGATGCCTTGCACCTCGCCGTCCAGGATAAGCACATCGCCCCTGCGCTGCACTTCGCGCGCGGCTTCGATGGCCACCGCCACCTGCCCGGGCGTGGGGCGTTCGCCCTCGTCGACCGGTCCCCAGGGGTCCGCGCGCGGGTCGTTCTCCAGCCAGTCCGGCCGGAACTGGGCCAGCACTTCATACAGCCTGTGCTGCGCGGCGACATCCACGGCCGCCCGCCGATCGACATCCTCGATCACCGACTCGGCCAGCGAAACATCCGCTCCCAGCTCGAGAAGCGTGCGGATGGCATGCGCGCGGTTCCGGGCGGCCGCGAAGACGAGCGGGGTCTGCTTCCACTCCCGTTCGCGGGCGTCCAGGTCGGCGCCGGCATCGGCCAGCAGCCGTATCGCCTCCGAACTCCCCGACTCGGCGGCCAGGTGGAGCGCGGTCACCCCGCTGTTGGTGGTCCTGGCATGCACGTCGGCGCCCGCCGCGAGCAGCGACTTCACGACCCCGGCGCCTCCGGCACGGCTCGCGAGGTGAAGGGGGGTATAGCGCCCGATCCGGGTTCCCGCCTCGACGTTGGCTCCCGCGGTGACGAGCAGCCGCGCCATCTCGATGTCGCCGTGGCGCGCGGCCCAGTGAAGGGCGGTCATTCCGTCGCCCTGGGCCTCGTTGGCATCGGCCCCCTGCTCCAGCAGCGCGCGAACGGCCTCGAGGTCGCCGCGCATGGCCGCATCGGCCACGGGACCGCTCGCGGCCGGGCCGGCCAGCAGCAGGGCGATGATCGCCAGGGCGGCGGTAGGGTTCACGAGCACGCCCCTATCGGCTCGATGACTCCGCCGCGGCCAGGGCGCCGCCGGGATACCCCAGCGCGAACTCGCCCGTGCTGTCGCCGAAGCTGTCCATGTCCTCGTGCCCCAACTGGTGCAGCAGGCTGAGGAAGACGTTCGCCATGGGGGTCCCGTCCGGGGCCTTCAGGTGGACGTTGCCCTCGAGCCGTCCGTTGCCGTGGCCCAGCAGGATGAGCGGGCAGCGCCGATGGTTGTGCACGTTGCCGTCGGCCATCGGCGAACCCCACACGATTACCGACTTCTCCAGCAGGTTCGCGTCTCCGTCCATGCTCGCCTGCAGCTTCTCCAGGAAGTACGGCAGCGGGCTCATGCGGTACTGCGCGATCTGGTTGAAGTCCAGAATGGCCTCTTCGCTGTTGCCGTGGTGCGACGCCGGATGGAACGGCGTGGTGGTGCCGCTTTCGGGGTGGATCCGGTTCGACGCGTCGCGCCCCATCTTGAAGGACACGACCCGGGTCATATCGGTCTGGAAGGCCAGCACCTGCAGGTCGAACATCAGCTCCATGTGCTCGGCGAAGGAGTCGGGCACGCCCGCCGGGGCCTCCGGCAGTTCCCGCTGCTCGCCGCTCGAGTTGAACTCCTCCACCTTCTGAATGCGGCGCTCCACCTCGCGCACGTTGTCCAAATACCGGTCCAGCCGGTTCCGGTCCTCGGTACCCACCCTGGACCGGAGCGTCGCCACCTCATCCACGATCCAGTCGAGGATGCTCTGGTTGGTGCGCCTGCGGACCGCGCGCTCCTCGTTGCTTCCGCCGGCGCCGAAAAGAAGATCGAACGCGGCGCGCGGATCGCGGATCATCGGCAGCGGCTCGGTCGGCGACGCCCAGCTTATCGCGTCCGTGTACGCGCAGTGGTAGTTGTACCAGCAGCCGCCGCCCTGCCCCAGGTTCTCGATGCAGAGCTGCAGCGACGGGAGCGCGGTGTCCTGCCCGAACCGGCGCGCCTGCAGCTGGTCGAGGGAGACGCCCACGTAGATGTCCGATCCCTGGGTCTGCTTGGGATGGCACTGGGTCAGGAAGACCGCCGTCGACCGGAAGTGGTCGCCGCCGATCTCGTTGGGCTCGTAGGCCTCGGCCATGCGCACGTCGGTGTTGCTGATGATGGTGAGGTAGTCCTGAAAGCGTTCGAGCGGCTTGAGCACGTTCGCATCCGTCATGCGGAAGTTTCGCCCGGTCGTCTCGGGTGCGAACAGATGCTGGCTCGCGCCCCACTCGCTGCAACCCGGCACCCCGTGCACCTCCTCGATGCACACCAGGCGGGTGCGGTCCTCGAGCGCGGCCGCCGCGCGTCCCCAGCGGCCCGGTCCGGCCGGCATCATCGCGTCCAGGAGGGGCAGCGCCACCGTGGCCCCCATCCCGCGCACGAAGGTGCGGCGGGGAATGTGCGCGCCCGTGATGAAGCTGGTCGTCATCGTCGTGCTCCCTGTGCTCATCGTGACGCCCCGGGGCCGGGGCCCCGCGGCATGCTGTCTCGTCGTTTATCCGCCCTCGACCCCGGCCGCCGTCGCAGTCCCGATGTCCTGCCTGCTGCGGAAGGCATCGCTCTTCACGACGCCGAGGACGAAGGATGAGATTCTGTAGTCGTTGCTCTCCGCCTCGCGCGCGATGGCGCGTATGGTCGGCCCGTCGTAGTACTCGACGCGGCGCCCCAGGGCGTACGCCAGCAGGTTCATGGTGAAGGTGCGCACCAGCGGGATCGGGCGCTCCAGGAGCGCGTCCGCGAGCTGCACCGAGTTGGTGAGATCGGTGCCGTCGTAGAGCTGGCCCCGGGCGTCGAGAGGGGATCCGCTCTCGCGAATCCGCCATTCCCCGGTTACGCCGAAGTTCTCCAGCGCCACCCCGATGGGATCCATGAACTGATGGCAGGCGGCGCAAACCGGGTTCCGCCGATGGATCTCCAGCCGCTCGCGCGTGGTGAGCAGCCGGCCCTCCCCTTCGTCCTCGGTCTCTTCCAGAGCGGGCACGTCGGGGGGCGGCGGCGGGGGCGGGGCGTCCAGCAG
>VYDD01000400.1 GCA_009843625.1 Gammaproteobacteria bacterium
TTCGACACGTCGTCGCGGCTCGGGTCCGTGATCGTGACCGCGAACGGCAACGTGCTCGCGCGTGCCTTCCTGCGCAGCCCGCGCCGGCACGCCGCCCGCCTTTTGCCCGCCATTCGCGGCGTACTCGTGGCTTCGGGCGCCCAACTGGGCGATCTGGCGGGTATCGTGGTGGGGAGTGGCCCGGGGTCCTTTACCGGCGTACGCGTGGCGGCGGCGACCGCCAAGGGGCTGACGGAGGGATGCGGGGTGCCGATATGGACCTACTCCAGCCTGGCCGCCGCCGCGGCTTCGGAAGGCGTTTGGCTGCCCGCCGGCTGGTCCGGACCGGCCGGGTGGCGCAAGGGGCACGAGGACCGGGCGGTGGAGCCTCCCGAGCCCGGCACTCCCTGCTACGTCCTCTTCGACGCGCGCGGGGATCGGGTATACGCAGGCTGCTTCCGGGTGGGGCCCGGCTCCGTCGATGTTCTGGTCCCCCCGTCCGCCACGAGCCTGGGCGAAGTGTTGTCCTCGTCCGTTCCGGAAGGCGCGATCTTCGCAGGCGACGGCGCGTTTCGCCACGCCGCGGCGATTGGGCGGCGCGGCTGGCGTGTCGTCCCGCCCCCGGCCGGATTGCCCACCGCCGAGGGACTCGCCCGCCTCTTCACGCTCATGCCCGGGCCGCCCGTGGACAACGCGCGCGCGTGGGAGCCGGAGTACCTGCGTCCTTGGAGGGCCGGGGCTGCCGGTCCGTGATCGCCGCGCCCCAGACGCCAGGATCCCGCGGAGCGGGCGGGGGTAGTGTGTCCCGGATCTCGCCATCGCACGGGCCGCCGTCCATGCCCGGCCCCCGTCACCCTGAAGAGCCGGAGGACTGAACCCCAAATGACCGCGGTCGGGATCCTGGCGCTCCAGAGCCGTCCCCCGGCAACCTTGCTGGAAATGGTCGTCGGGGCGAGCGCCCCTACCCTGGTGGTGCTGGCCGTGCTCGGCGTGTTTTCCCTGGCGAGCTGGTACGTGATCGGCTGGAAGTACCTCCAGTTTCGCAAGGTTCGGACCCAGGGAAACCAGTTCCTGGACGCGGTGTCCAATGCGCGGGGGCTCGAAGAGGCCTATACCGCGATTCTGGCCCTCCCGGAGTCCCCCTACGGCCGCCTCTTTCGACACGGGGTCAACTTCTTCAGCGAGTTGCGGCCGGGGGCGCTGCGCGGAGGCGTGTCCGCAAGGGAAGGATTGACCCAGGTTGAGCTGGAGACGCTTCGGATGGTATTGCAGAAGGAGGAATCCGACGAGCGCGACGACCTCGCCCAGGGCCTTACCTGGCTCGCGGTCATCGGCTCCATCTCGCCCCTGCTCGGGCTGATGGGAACCGTGATCGGCATCATGAACACCTTCCGGGGAATCACCGCGAGCGGCTCGGCGAACATTGCCGCCGTGGCCCCGGGGGTGGCGGAGGCGCTGGTGACCACCGTGACCGGCCTCTTCGTCGCCATCCCCGCGGTCATAGCCTACAACTACTACGTTTCGCGGTTGAACCTGGTCGCGGGTGAGCTCGAGGGGTTCTCGAGCGAGTTCATCGGAACGCTCGCGCGGGAGGGGCACGTTTGAGCCACGAAGGCCGGTCCCGGGGACGCCGCGGGGATCTTCCGCTGCGCGCGGAGATCAACGTGACCTCCCTCGTGGACGTCGCATTCACGCTGCTGGTAATCTTCATCATCACCGCCCCCATCCTCCAGGGGGGCATCGAGGTGGGCGTGCCGCGAGCCGATGTCGTTCCGCTGACCGCGGACGAAGAGCCCCTGATCGTCGCGGTTCGCGCCAACGGGGAGATCGTGCTCTCCGAGACGGTCGTGCCCTACGAGAGCCTCGAGGGCGTACTCGCCCAGGCCGTGACCGCGCGCAATGTGGGGCAGATCTACATTCGGGGCGACTCCCTTGCGTACTATGGCGACATGGTGCGGGTCTTCGCGAAGGTCCAGGACCTGGCGCGACAGGAGGGAATCCGCTTCGCGATCGTTGCCGAGCCCGACGCGAGCCGATAGAAGGGGGGGAGTGGCGGTGGGCCGAAGCGCGCGACGGCGAAGGGACCGGCCGGGCAGGTCTCCGGTCTTCTTCTCGGTCGGCCTGCACGGGTTCTTCCTGATGCTGGTCGTCGCGACCAACATCCAGCCCGAGCCGGTGCAGCTGGTGACCATCGAGCTGGAACTGGTCGCCATGCCCGCTCCCGCTGCCGAGGTCGAACCCGCGCCGGCTCCGGAGGAGGAGGAACTCACGGTCGACACCCCCGAGCCCGAAGCCCTTCCCGAGGAGGAGCCGGTAGCGGAACTGGAGGACGAAGCGGAGCCGGAGCCCGAGCCCGTTCCTCTCCCGGATGCCCCGGAGCCCGTTCCAGAGGAACGGCCGGTGGAGGAGGAACTCGAACCGGCGCCCCTGGACGAACCCAGCACGGGCACCGACGATCTCGATGTCCGCATGAGGGGCGTGGAACGGGATTTTCCGCAATACTACGCCAACATGCAGCGGCAGATGCGGCGGTGCTTCCGTCCGCCGGGGATGGCCGATCTTACCGCTTCGGTGGACTTCGTGCTCGACCGGGAGGGCAAGGTGATCGACACGACGGTGCGCATCTCCGAGACATCGAGAAGCGTCGTCTTCGACCTGGCCGTCCGGGAGGCCGTCGAATGCGCCGGAGGTGGACGCTTCGGTCCGCTGCCGCCGGAGATGGGGCTCGAAAACGCACCGTTCCGGTTCACTTTCAGCCCGGCGCGGCGCCGGCCGCCGACGGAGTCCACGGACCGTCACGGGCCGGGTTCGGCCGCGCAGGGAGGAGCGTAACATGAGGAAAGGCGTCCGGACCGCGAACCAGGTCCGACAGGTCAGCCGGGGCGGCCCCGGGCGGGCCCTGGGCGGAGCCACAGCCTTGCTGCTGATCCTGCTGTCGGCCACCGCCGGCCGGGCGGCTGCCCAGGTCGACACCATCCCGGGTGCGGTTCGCCACCTGGGGGTGGTCTACGAGAGCTATGTCCCCACCCTGGCGATCAGCCCCTTCACGGGCCGCTTCGGCGGCCTGACGGTCGCGCCCAGGGTCGAGGCCGTGATCGCGCGCGACCTGCGCTACAGCGACCGGTTCGAGATGATGGATTCGATTCCGCTGGCTCCCGGTGGCGGAGGCGTGGATTACGGCCTGTGGGACCAGTTCGGCGCCGATTGGCTGGTGACCGGACAGGTCGAGGGGCTTGGCAACCGCTTCGTGCTCGTCCTGGAACTGCACGACGTCGTCTTCTCGGAGGTTAAGGAACGGGCCCGCTTCTCGCTTCCGCGCCCCGACGCGGAGGACTTCCGCATGGCCATCCACGCGATCTCCGACGATGTGGTCCGATGGATTACCGGGGAGCCCGGGATGGCCGCCAGCCGGATCTGCTTTTCCATGGAATCGGCTGCCGGTTCCCAGGAGCTGTACGTGGTCGACTCGGACGGCGAGAACCTGCGGCGGCTCACCAACTTCAACTCCCTCACCATGTCCTGTTCGTGGTCCCCGGACGGCTCGCGCCTGGCGTTCCTGTCCTTCGCAAGCGGGGATCCGGCCATCCATGAAATGGAAATCGCCACCAGGCAGACGCGCGTCCTCGACTTCAACCGCACCGGCCAGCCGATGACCCCGGTGTACCATCCGAACGGGGAGGAGATCATCTTTTCCCTGGCGGACGGCGCCGAGAGCGGTCTCTTCTCCTGGCGCGTCCGCGAGGATTGCTGCCTCTGGCGCCTCACCGCAGGGCGCTGGAACGACCTTTCGCCTTCGTTCTCGCCGGACGGGAGACGCCTGGCCTTCAACTCCAACCGGCTGGGCGTGGCCATCCCGCAGATCTACGTGATGCCGGCGGAGTCCGGCGGTCGCCCGGACCTGGTATCTCCCTACCTCTACGGACAGGGCGGCTACTATACCTCGCCGGACTGGGCGCCCTCCGGCGACCGGGTCGCGTTCCACGGCCGCTACCGCCGCGGCAGCTACCACATCCTCATCGCCGATGTGGCCGCACAGGGACAACGGTTGCTGCAGCTTACCTACGAGGGCAACAACGAGGATCCCAGCTGGGCGCCCGATGGCCGCCATCTGGTCTTCGTGGGAGAACGGGACTGGGGATTCGGGCTCTTCGTCGTAGACACCGTGAGCGGCAGGATTCGCCCCGTGCTCTCGGGGGTGAGGCCGCGCGTGCCGGACTGGTCGCCCAATCTGGCTTCCACCGAGGCCCCGACCAGGGAGAACTGAGCCGGCGATCCCCATGCACCGTGCAGCACCACAAGATGTTGCGCTTGGGCGTCCGATTTCTTACGTATATGGCTGATTCGTGCGCACGCCTGATACCGGACACCGACACCCATATTCGAGGAGTAGCGATGTTGCACCGCGGTCTCATTATTTCCGTCGTCGCGGCCGGACTTTTCGTCGCCTCGTGCGGACAGGAGGAACTTCCTCCGCCCCCCGTTGAGGAAGGTCCGAACCAGGATTCCATCGACGCGGCCCGCAGAGCGGCGGAAGAAGCGGCCCGCAGGGCGGCTGAAGAGGAGGCACGTCGTGCTGCGGCGCTTGAGGCTGCCCGCGAGGCGCTGACGGCGATGGTTTTCTTCGACTTCGACATGGCGGAGATTCGCAGCGACGCCGAGGGCGTGCTCCAGCGCAAGGTCGATGTATTGCGCGCCAGCCCCGCGGTGCAGCTTCGCATCGAGGGACACGCGGACGAGCGCGGATCCTCGGAGTACAACCTGGCGCTGGGCAGCCGGCGCGCGGAAGCCGTGCGCCAGTTCTTCGTCAACGCCGGGCTAGCGCAGTCCCGCTTCGACGTGCGTTCCTACGGCGAGGAACAGCCCCGCGAGATGGGCAGCAACGAGCAGTCCTGGGCCCAGAACCGGCGCGACGAGTTCGTGATCACGGCTGGAGGCAATCAGATCCAGGTTCCGGGCGGCGGCCAGTAGCCGCCCCATCCGGGATCGGCCGGGCCGGGTAAGTGTTTCGGTACAGGAACGCCGTGCCGCGACAGGTCCTCCCGATCGCCCTGATCGGGGCGCTTGCGGGCGCGGGGTGCGCCACCAAGGGGGACATCCGCGTTCTTCAGGAGGAGGTCAGCTCGGTCGCCACGCGCCAGGCGAGGGAGCTGGCCGACTTCGAGGCTCTGGTTCGCGCCAGCCAGGACACCCTCTCCGGCCAGACCGGTCTCTACCTGGAGTTGCGCCGCGAGGTACTGCAGCGGCTGGATGACCTCCACCAGCAGATTCTGATCCTCCTCGAGGTCGAGGGCCAGAGCCAGCGTGCCCTGGCCTCCCTGCGCGACCAGGTGGAAATGATGCAGCGGGCGCCGGTCGTCGTTGCGGACTCGGGCGACGTCGGGCTTCCGATGGAGGAGATCGAGGGGCCCGAAGCCCTTTTCGAGGCGGCGCTGCGGATGTACGACCGGGGCTCGAACGTCACCGCGCGCCGCAGTTTCGACCTTTTCCTCGCCACCTACCCGAATCACGAACTCGCCGGGGACGCGACCTTCTTCCTTTCCGACCTCGACCTGCAGGAGGAACGCCTCGAGGACGCGATCGAAGGGTTCATGCGTGTTCCCATGATGTACCCGGACTCCCCGCGGGTTCCGGAGGCGCTCTATCGTGCCGCGCTTCTCCACGACGTACTCGAAAACACCGACGAGGCGCGCAATCTGCGTGAACGGGTGATCGGCGGGTTCCCCGACTCCGACGTCGCGGAGCTCGCGCAGCAGAAACTTCAGGAAATCCCCTAGGCCGGGTCCGGGAAGGGAGCGGTCACCGGGCGGCCGCGCTCAGGCTGTCGGGTCAGCCGGCGCTGCCCGCCGGCGATGTCCCTGCGGGAGGTGCGGGATGCGGTGTCCTCACTGTGGCTGCCCCGACAATCACGTCGTTGATACGCGCTCGACCGGGCAGGGGCAGGCTGTGCGCCGCCGCCGCGAGTGCAAGGAGTGCCGGGGCCGCTTCACCACCTACGAGTACATCCAGGAGCGGCCCCTCCGGGTGCTGAAGAGCCGCGGCGACACCGAGGACTTCGAACGCGCGAAACTCGTGCGCAGCATTCAGGTGGCGTGCGCCAAGCGCCCCGTCTCCCCGTCCACCATCGACGCCATCGCCGGCAACATCCAGTACACGCTCACCGTGGAGGGGGGTGGCGAGGTCCGGAGTTCGCGCATCGGCGAGATGGTGATGGAAGCGCTCAAGCCGCTGGACCGGGTTGCCTACGTCCGCTTCGCGTCCGTGTACAGGAACTTCCAGGATATCCAAGAGTTCCAAGAGATGATCGCGGACCTGAACCTCCGGCGGGAACGCAGCCTTCGCGCCAGGGACCAGGTCGAGCTTCCGATCTGACGCGCGAGCGGAGCATCGGCGGAAGCTTTGCGGGTGGCGGTATTCCCCCGCCGCCGAGTCATTATCTTTCGCGATCATCGGTCGGGCCGTAACCCGCGGAGTCGCATCGGATGCCCAGCAAAACCCCGAACCCAGCCGGAGAAATGCCTTTTCTCGACCACCTCGAAGAGCTTCGCTGGCGCATCCTGTGGAGCCTGCTGGCGCTGGCGATCGGGGCGGTGGCGGGGTTCCTGCTGGTGCACTACGGGGACATGCTCCAGGTGCTCTTCAGTCCTTACCGGGCGCTGTTTGGCGAGGATCAGACGCTCATCAACCTGAAGCCCACCGACGCGTTCTTCATCACGCTCAAGTACGGGATCCTGATCGGGTTCCTCCTGGTGTTTCCCATCATCGTCTATCACGTCTGGTCGTTTCTGGCGCCGGCGCTCAAGAAGTCCGAGAAGCGGGTCATCGTGCCCTCGCTCTACATGGGACTGGTTCTGTTTCTTCTCGGCGTGCTGATGGCGTACTACATCGCGCTGCCGATCACCCTGGAGTTCCTGGTCGGGTTCCAGACGGAAATCATGAGCCCGCAGTGGACCGCCCAGGACTACTTCGGGTTCACGATTCAGCTGCTGGTGGCGTTCGGCATCATCTTCGAATTGCCGGTGGTCGTCATGATCCTGAGCGTACTGGGCCTTGTGACGCCGAAGTTCCTGCGCACCAAGCGCAGGCACGCGATCCTGCTCATCACGATCGTCGCGGCGCTCATCTCCCCGGGTGACGTCATCATGGTGACGCTGCTCATGATGGTGCCGCTGATCATCCTGTACGAGTTCTCGATCATGCTTTCGGTCATGATCTACCGGAAGCGCGAGGAGCGCGTCGCCGCCGCGGCCGATCCGCCGCCGGACTCCGTTCAGGCGGGATAGGCATGGCCCCGGACCCGCGCCGCCGACGGGCGCGCCTCCCGACCGCCCTGCTCCTGCCGCTGGTCGTGGCGAGCCTGCCCATCCCGGCGCACGGCCAGCAGCCCCCGGACTCGATTCCTCCGCCGGGGCCGCCCGACACGACCGTTGTCGTTGACTCCGCCCGGGTACAGGTCCTCCAGGTGCTCCAACGCCTGGCCGCCCCGCCGCTGCCGGACTCGCTCCGGGAGCTGCCCGACTCGACGGTACGGGCTTCCCGGCCGGTGGCCCCGGGTCCGGACTCCGTGCTCAACGCGCTGCTCTCGCTGCCGGGATACCAGGCCAGCCAGTACGAGGGCGCCGGGCTCGAGTTCGGGTCGAGCGGCGAGGTGGTCCTCTACGGCAACCCGGACGCGCGCGCGCGATTCTTCCGGGAAGGCGCCGAGCGCATGCAACTGGAGGCCGATTCGTCCATCACCATGGACGACTCCACGAACCTGATCTGGACCGAGGGGGCCTCGGTGTTCACCGGGCGCGAGGGCGAACCCCTCAACAGCACCTCGATGATCTACAGCCTCGACAGCCAGCGCGGCACCGCCTACAGCGCGCGCACCCGGTTCGCCGAAGGCGGCAGTCCCTGGAACGTGTTCGGCGACCTGCCCTCGGTGACGCCCGAGATCGTCCACGGGGCACACGTCGGCTTCACCTCCTGCGACCTGGAGCATCCGCACTACCACTTCGACACCAGCGAGATCAAGATCGTGGCGGGCAACATGCTGGTGGCGAGGTCGGTCAAGCTCTACTTCGCCGACGTTCCCGTCTTCTGGTTCCCCTTCATGTTCCAAAGCATCGAGCGCGGACGGGCCAGCGGCATCCTGACGCCGCGTTTCAGCGTGAACGACATCGTGCGCAGCTCGGCGGGCTACAGTCGCCGCGTCTCCAATCTGGGCTTCTACTGGGCCATCAACGATTACGCGGATGCATCGGTGGCCATGGACTGGTGGGCCGACAACTACGTGGGCGTTACCGGGACCCTGAACTACAGCTGGCTGCGGCAGTTTCTGCGTGGCAACGTCAACTTCCGCAACTTCTGGCGGCAGGACGGGAGCACGACGCTCGCCTTCAGCACCTCCCACAACTGGGAGCTCGACGAGCGTACGCGCTTCGAGATCCGGTCAAGCTACGCCTCCTCCACCGACTTCGTGCGCCAGAATTCCTTCGACCCGCGCGAGGTCACGCAGTCTATCGACTCGCAGGGTGGGATCAACCGGCGCTTCGACTGGGGCAACGTCTCCATGAGCGCCAACCGGCGCCAGTTCCTCTCCGACGACCGGGTGTCGCTCACGCTGCCTTCCGCCAACCTCTCGCTCTCGCCCATCACCTTCTTCTCCGCTCCGTCGTCGCGGGCCAGCTGGTACAACAACATCATCTGGACCGGAAGTGGGAACTACACGCGCAGCATCGAGGACCGGCTGGATCAGCCGCCGGGCGAGTTCAAGGAGAGCCTGGCCGACAAGGAGAACACGCGCGGAGGCCTGTCGTCCAGCCTGAGCCTGGGCGCGCTGTCCCTGTCGCACAGCCTGAGCTTCAACGAGGCGGTGACCAGGGACGGGCTGGAGGTCCTCGCGCCCGCCGCCGGCCTGGCGGCGGCGGACCGGCTCGAGGCCTGGTTCGGCAGCGTGGTCGCGCCCGCGGCCGACAGCGCGTTGCCGGAGCGCGTGGACCTGAGCAGCACCGACCTCACCTGGTCCCAGACCCTCAGCTACCAGCAGCGCCTCATCGGGACGACCACCTTCACCCCGAATCTGTCCATGTCGGGAAAGGCGCTGCAGACGAACAAGATCCCGGAGGCGGGGTCGCTGGTTTCCGCGCCCACCCGCCTCTCCTTCGGCGCCGGTCTGAAGACCGACATCTATGGGCTTTGGCCGGGGGTGGGGGGCTTCTCCGCCATCCGCCACAAGCTCTCGCCCGGGTTCGACTATTCCTATGCGCCCGCGGTGACGCAGACGCAACTTCAGAACGCCGTCTTCGGCCGAGGGGAATTCCGCGCCAAGAACGAGATGCGGATCCGGCTGAACCAGACCTTCGAGGCGAAGCGCGAGACCGAGGAATCCGAGGAGGAGGAAGGAGAAGCCCCTCCCGATCCGAGCGGCGAACCCCGGCGGAGGGAGCGGGCGGAAATCGTTCAGTTGCTGGCCTTGCAGACCAGCGCCGTCAACTACGACTTCGTGCGCGCCGACTCTCTCGGCCAGTTCACGGACGGCTTCACGACCACCACGCTCTCCAACAGCATCAGTTCGGACTTTCTGCGCGGCCTGGAGATCCGCATGGAGCACCTGCTGTTCGACGAGAGCGGCCAGACAGGTGAGGGAAGGAAGTTTGCTCCGCATCTCTCCGGGCTCGATCTCTCCTTCTCCCTGAACGCGGCTTCCCCTCCTCTGCGGTGGATCGGAGGGCTGATCGGGCTGGGGGGCGACGGGGAGGCGGATCCGGAGCCGGATCCGGAAGAGGACGACCTGCTCGAAGAGGAAGACCCTTTCTCGGCGGCCAGCGGCCTCGACGAGAGCCAGATCGTGCCAGGTTTCGGCGACACCTCGCGCGACTTCGGCAGGCAAAGCGCCCAGGGACGCCCGGGCGGTGGTGGCGGCGGATGGGACGCCAATGTCTCCTATTCGCTACAGCGCCCGCGCCAGGCCGACCTGGTCCGGCAGATGGTTCAGCTCAACGTCCGGTTCGAGCCCACCGAGCTGTGGCGCGCGAGTTGGCGTACTTCCTACGACGTGGCGCTGGGATCCTTCAACGACCACATGATCACGTTCACCCGGCAACTGCATCGCTGGGAGGCCAACTTCGATTTCAGGCGCACGGTCACGGGCAACTGGGCGTTCCGCTTCGAAGTGGCCCTGAGCGACAATCGCGATCTGAAGTTCGACTATCAGCAGTACGACCGATCCGATCCCCTGGCGAACCAGTTTCGCTAGGCACCGCTCACCCATCTGCGATGAGAGTGGGGATGAGCCCATCTCCCCATCGTCTCCCGTCACCCGATGCCGGCAGTTGTGGCACACCTCGTGCAGACCACTGGGCACTGATTGGGTCGGAGACGCCTGCGATGCTCTCCGGGATGCCACGAGGAGGTGCCGATGTTCGGTCACGGGGATGCGGTTGGACGATGTGCTCGCAGCTTAAAGGCGCTCCTTCTGCTGGGCACCCTGACGGCCTGCGACGAGGACGGAGTGCTCCTCAGTCTGGACGATCCCCCCGCGCCGCCGCGCGCGCTGGATGCCCACTATTTCGCAGGGGTGGTCACCGTCACATGGACCCTCGCGCCCGGCTGGAGCGGTGAGACCTTCCGCGTCTACTCCCGGCGCATCACCGACCGGGACTACTTTCTCATCGCCGAGGTGAGCAGCTGCGCGGAAGGAGCCTGCCATTACCGGGACGCGAACGTGGCGGCGGGGGCGACCTACGAGTACTACGTGGCCGCGGTCGGGGCTTCGGGGCTGGAAACCCCTTCCAGCCACCTGGTGGAGGTGGCCGTGCCGATGCCGGATCCGCCCGCCGTGCCGGTTGCGGTCCTGGCGACGGCGCTGGACGGATCCGTCTTCCTCACCTGGAGCGACGACGCGCGCGCCGCCGAGGATTTTTCCCACTACAGGGTATACCTCGAGGACGGCGATGTCTTCCTCCTGGGCGAGACGGACTCCGAGGGATTCCTCGACCTGCGGGCGAGCAACGGCGAGACCTACCACTATTTCGTTTCCGCCCTCGACGATCAGGGACACGAGAGCGGGGGCAGCTCGATGGCGAGCGCGACCCCGCGTCCCGACTACCACGGCGAGCTGATCTACTCCTATCTCGACGCGCCGTCGTCTTCGGGTTTTCGGTTCCCGCTGAACGAACAGGACGGACCCATCGTCCACGGCGACGCGCCCAGCCGCCACTTCCGGTTCGAACAGGACCAGGCCGGGTGGTGGCTGGTCCCCGGGCCGGGCGCCGAGATCCACAACCGGGTCTTTTCGACCAGCCAGCTCAAGTGCGGACCCGGGAGCGACGCCGGATGCATCGACGTGACCGTCGCGCCCTCGCGGGACTACACCACCCAGGCGGTGGAAGCGCTGCCCGCGACCACCTACGTGCTTCGCTATTCGGGAGCCGGCGGCAACCACTACGCGGCGGTGCGGATCACCAGCCAGGGCTACCTGGACGATGGCGCGGTGATGGTCTTCGACTGGGCCCATCAGCTTCAGCCCGGCAATGTGGGCCTGGAGCGCCGCGGGCCCGCAGCGCTCGTTCGCTACGGGACCTGACACCGAACCGGATCTTTCCCGGCAATCGGGGACGGCGCGTCCTCTGACCGGTTCGGGTTGAGAGGGCGCCGCCGCCGGGGTATAATCGCGGCATGACCCCGGTCCTTGAAGCGGTCCCCAACTTCAGCGAAGGCCGCGACCTTGCTCTGGTACGCGAGTTTGCCCGGGTCATCGCCTCCGAGGGCGCCGAAGTGCTGGCCCGGAGCGCCGATCCGGACCACCATCGTTCGGTCATCTCCTTCGCCGGCCCTCCCCGGGTCGTGGAGCGGGCGGCCCTGTCGGTCGCGCGGCTGGCGGTGGAGACCATCGACATGCGGCGGCACGCGGGCGTACATCCGCGCGTGGGCGCCCTCGACGTACTCCCGTTCATCCCCGCCCGGGGCCTTGGCCTGCAGGATGCGGCTGCGAGCGCCCGCAGGGTGGCGGAAGGGCTGGCCGCGATGGGGATACCCGTGTACCTGTACGGGACTGCCGGAACCGGCCGCTCCCTGTCCTCTCTGCGGGCCGGAGGCTTCGAGGCGCTCACGGGGGGGTTCCCGGCCGGCCGCGAGCCCGATATCCTGCCTCGGCCCTGGGCTCATCCGGGCGTCCATCCGACGGCAGGCGTGACCTGCGTCGGAGCCCGGCCGCCCCTCCTCGCGTGGAATGTCTGCGTATCGGGGTTATCGTTGGAGCAGGTGAAGGATGTCGCGGGCCGGCTGCGCGAGAGCAGCGGCGGATTTGTCGGGTTGAGGGCGCTGGGGCTATATCTGCCCACCCCCACCGAATTACAGAAAACCATGAACCTGAAAAACATGGA
>VYDD01000186.1 GCA_009843625.1 Gammaproteobacteria bacterium
GAGATGCAGCGCGCGGAGGGACGACGCTCCGGTCGCCTTCTGCATGAGCTGAAGAGCCACATCGACCAGCCGATCGCGGCCATCCTCACGCTCAACACCGTGGCCCACACCGCGGGCGCCGCGTTCGCGGGGTCGCTGGCCTACGAACTCTTCGGCAGCGCGTGGGTGGCCGGCTTCTCGGCCGTCTTCACATTCGCCATCCTGGTCTTCTCCGAAATCATTCCCAAGACCGCCGGAGCCCGCTTCTGCAAGCAGCTCGCCCCCTCGTCCGCCTACGTCCTCAAGGCGCTGACCTTCACCATGACACCCGTGCTCGTGCCTCTCTACTGGGTGCAGAGGCTGATGCAGGGATCGGGGAACGGCCCGGACATCAGCCGCGAGGAAATCGAAGTGATGGCGCGGATGGCGTGGACCACCGGAACCCTGGCGGAGGACGAATGGCAGGTGGTGTCCAACGTCATGCGCCTGGGCGACGTCCCGGTGGGCGAGGTCATGACGCCGCGCACCGACATCGTGGCGATCGATGCGGGCGCCACCGTCGAAGAGGCCAAGCAGGTCATGCTCGACCACGGCCACCTGCGGCTCCCGGTGCACACCGGAACCCTCGACAGGATCGTGGGCGTGCTGGTGGCGCGCGACCTGTGGCGGGCCGACCAGAAGGGGGTGACCGAGATCCGCGATCTGCCCCGCGCGCCGGTCTTCGCCCCCGTCTCGCGGCCCGTTCAGGAGCTCATTCCGGAGCTCCAGGACAAGGGCGCCAAGATGGCGATCGTGCTCGATGAATTCGGCGGCACCGCGGGGCTTGCAACCTTCGAGGACCTCATCGAGGAGATCGTGGGGGAGATCCGGGACGAGCACGAGGCGCACGAACCCGCCGAATTCCAGCGCCTGGCCGACGGGAGCGTCCGGATCTGGGGAGGCGTCTCGGTGCGCGAGGCCAACCAGCGGCTGCGCCTGGAGCTGCCCTCCGACCTGTCCGATACCGTCGGCGGATACGTCTTCGGGAGCCTGCACCGGGTGCCCCGGCGGGGCGACGAAGTGGGGGTGGATGGCGGGCGGTTGCGGGTCGCGCGCATGCGCGGCCGCCGCGTGGAATTTGTCGTATTTCTCCCGGACTAATGTCGCATTCCGGCAGGACAGGCGGTGCTGACGGGATCGCCGCCCAGGGAAGGTTGACAGGCTCGCAAGCCGCTGATAACGTGCCTCGTGCTGAACATGGTTGACCCGCTCAGGATCGCCCCATGAGGGCCGTCGTCCCCGGGCGGAGGTGTCTCCGGCCAGGACCCGGACGAAGTGTCTCCGGGAACCTGGCCGCTTCTCTTTTGCAGACTTTCCATCGGCTTGATCTGATTCCCGGGGCGCGCGGTCCGCGTCCCGGACCCCTTTCCCAACTCAGCGGAGCGTGACCATGGACCGGAACGAGTACCTGTACGCAGCGGAAGAATGTCGAGACGAGATGGAGGAGTACATCGACGAGATGGGCAGTCGCAACGGACTGTCCCTCACGAGCACCGACGACGTCACGAAGTACGTGAAGGACCACAACGTCAGCTCGATTCGTCTCTGGTTCTCCGACATCCTGGGCAACCTCAAGTCCTTCTCGATCACCCCCAAGGAGCTGGCCGGCGCCTTCGAGGAGGGAATGGGCTTCGACGGCTCCTCCATTCAGGGCTACAAGCGGATCCAGGAAAGCGACATGGTCGCGTTCCCGGTGCCGGACACGGCCCAGGTGCTGCCCTTCCGCTCCGGCGGGGGACGGTCGATGCGCATGATGGCCCAGATCCGCAACCCAGACGGATCGGCATACGACGGCGACCCCCGCAACATCCTCATCCGCACCCTGGATCGACTCGAGGATCACGGGTGCACGAACATGTACGTCGGCCCGGAGGCGGAGTACTTCTACTTCAAGAACGAGAGGGGCACCGAGCTTCTCGACGACGCCGGATATTTCGACATCAACCCCGTCGACATCGGGGACGACATCCGCGAAGTCACGGTGTGCGCGCTCGAGGCGATGGGCATCCAGATCGAGTATCACCACCACGAAGTCGGGCCGTCGCAGCACGAAATCGACATCCGCTACAAGGATGCGCTTCAGATGGCGGACGGCCTCCAGACCTACAAGTACCTGGTCAAGGAGATCGCGCGCCGCTGCGGGGCGTTCGCAACCTTCATGCCCAAGCCCCTCGCGGGAGAGAACGGGAGCGGCATGCACACCCACCTGTCGCTCTTCAGCGGCAACCAGAACGCCTTCTACGACGGCACCGACGAGCACCATCTGAGCGCGATGGCCAAGCACTTCATCGCCGGGGTGCTGAAGCACTCGCGCGAGATGGCGCTGGTCACCAACCCGACCCACAACTCCTACCGGCGCCTGGTGCCCGGCTACGAAGCGCCGGTTTACATCGCGTGGGCCGAGCGCAACCGGTCGGCGGCCATCCGCATCCCGATGTACAAGCCCGGCAAGGAGGTGGCCACCCGCATCGAGCTGCGCTTCCCGGATCCCACCTGCAACCCCTACCTGACCTTCGCGGTCATGCTCGCCGCCGGCCTCGAAGGCGTCGAGAACGAGCTGTCCTGCCCGGATCCGGTAACGGTGGACATCTACCACCTCACCTCGAAGTGGCGTGAGCAGATGGGCATCGACGCCCTGCCCCACGACCTGTTCGAAGCCGCGCGCGTCGGCCAGTTCAGCGACTTCCTGAAGAACGCCCTGGGCGAGGACGTGCACCGCAAGCTGATCGAGACCAAGCTGGAGGAAGCGGACGTCTTCCGCCTGCACGTCTCGCAGCTCGACCTGAAGAAGCACCTGGTGCTGTAGGCGCGACTGGACTGCCCGCGAGGCCGGACCGGCAATCGGGCAGGAAAGAAGCCGGGTATCGACCCCCGGTGGTCACGGGTCCGGACGGACCCTCAGCCGCCGGGGGTCGTTTCCGTGGTGGCGGAGGCGTCCTCCGACCGGGCGGGAAGGCCTGGCTCCGGCTCGGCGGAGCCGGGCTCTTCCGGGCCGGCCGCGGCCTCCTGCGCGCGGGTGCGCTCCTCGCGCCAGAACGAGATGCCGAGCAGGACCGCGCCGCAGGTGATCGCGGAATCGGCCACGTTGAAGATCGGCCAGTGCATGAAGCCCAGGTCGATCGGACCGATGAAGTCCACCACCCCGCGATCCCAGCGCACCCGGTCCACCAGGTTGCCGAGCGCCCCGGAGAGGATGAGCGCGATCGACACCACCTTCACCCGGTCCCCGCTCTCGCTCTGGATGAAGAGCACGGCCAGCAGCCCCATGGCCAGGATCGTCACCGGAATGAAGAACCAGCGCGGATCGTTGCCGATGGAGATGCCGAAGGCCGCCCCCCGGTTGAAGGCGAGGGTCAGCGGCAGGAGGCCGTCCAGGAGCTCCATCCGGCGTCCGCCGCCGAGCGCGGTCAGCGCCCAGCGCTTGGTGATGACGTCGAGCAGGAGAACCGCCGGAAGGATGGCGGCGAGAATGCGGAGTTTGATGTTCACGTGCCTGGGAAGGTGGGGGATGGAGGCGGCGGGAGTCGAACCCGCGTCCGCGAGTGGGTCCGGCGAAGCTTCTACGTGCGTAGATCGCTGTTGGGCTTCATCGGGTGAGCGGCCAGCGACCCGCCGGCTCCCCGACTAGCCGTCGAATGTCTCACCCGCGGTGCGACGGCATCGCCGCGGGCCAGCCCAACTTGTCGACGCCTCGGAGGCCTGCCTTGGGCGGGCGGGCCAGGAGACGGGCTGTGAGAAAACTCAGGCAGCCAGTGCCATGTGATTGTTGGCAATTGTGTTGATTCCGGGTTTTTTGCGAGGCTTCCCGGACCTCGGCACGCTACCCCGCGTTCACCAAACACGTCGAAGCCGTTACGCCCCCGTACGGTCTGGTGCAGACGGCTCAATGTCCGTTGCACGTTCTCCTTTGCTCTTGTGTTGGTCGCCGATCGCTCGCGTCCGCCGCGCTCAGGCGGCGCTCGCCAGCTCGCGTTCAAGATAGCACTTCAGCACTTCCCGTGTTTCCTCGAGGGTGGTCAGGCTGAATAGCCGGGTGCGGAGCTGGCGCCCGTTGGGCAGCCCCTTCGTGTACCAGCCCATGTGCTTGCGGAACTCGATGACCGCCTTCTTGTGATTCCGCTCGAAGTCCACCGCGTTCTGCGCGTGCTCGAGGCAGACGGCCAGGCGCTCGGCCGGATCCGGAAGCGGGGGAAGGCTCCGGCCGTCGAGCGCGGCGCGGGCGCCCGCGAACACCCACGGGCTGCCGTGGGAAGCGCGCGCGATCATGACCCCGGCGCACCCCGTCTCCTCCTGCATGCGGCGCGCGTCCTCCCCGGTCTTGATGTCGCCGTTGCCCACGACCGGGATGTCCAGCGCATCGACCAGGGCCGCGATCTCGTGCCAGCGCGCGTGCCCTGAATACATGTCCGCCCTGGTGCGCGGATGCAGCGTGACCACGGCGGCGCCCGCGTCCTGGCAGCGCAGGCCGATGGTGACCGGGTCGCGCGTCTTCTCGTCGAAGCCGCTCCGGATCTTGGTCGTGACCGGCAGCGGCGTGGCGCGCACCACCGCGCGCACGATGCGCTCGACCAGCCCCAGATCGCGCAGGCAGCCCGAACCGCCGTTGCGCTTCACCACCTTCTTGACCGGGCACCCGAAATTGATGTCGACGAAGTCGGGCCGGTACACGTCCGAGACCAGCGCCGCGGCCTCCGCCATGCGCTCGGGGCGGGCGCCGAAGATCTGCACCCCGATGGGCCGCTCCTCCTCCTCGAAGCGCAGGTACGCGCGCGTGCGCTCGTTCCCGTGGCAGATGCCCTCCGCGCTCACGAACTCCGTCACCACCACGTCCGCGCCGAAGCGGCGGCACAGTCGCCGGAAGGGCGACTCGCTCACTCCGGCCTGGGGGGCGAGAAAGAGGGGGACGTAGCCGCTCGAGGCGTCGGGAAGGTAGGGGAATCTCATGGATGCAAAGATATCACTTCGGCATGGCCCGTGTGCAAAGCCCGGCGCGGCGTATGTCCGAAGCGCGGCGTGGCCGGTGCGCAAGGCAGCCTCAGGGCCCTGCCGGGATGATCCCGAGGGCAGCTTGCGGAACGGGAAACCGACACAGATAATGACGCATTCCATGATGGATCGGTCGTGAAGCGATGGGTGCCGGCCATATCAGTCGGCAAATGCGACGTTTTCGTTGATGGATGCGACAAAACCGGGCCAACCGCGACACAACCATATCACCACCGGAGAAACCATGCACTCTCGTCCGCTCAGCACAACCACCCTCACCCTTCGAGCCCGGGTCGGTCGCATAGGGGCACTCGCCGCCCTTATCGCGGCCGTCCTCCTCCTCGCTCCCGAGCCCGCCTTCGCGCAGGAGTCCGTAGCGGATATGAGCTACGTCCTCAACACCTTCTCGTTCCTGATCTGGGGCGCGCTCGTGATGTGGATGTGCGCCGGCTTCACGATGCTGGAATCCGGTACCGTGCGGTCCAAGAACGCATCGATGATCTGTCTCAAGAACATCGGCATCTACGCGATCGCCGGACTCACCTACTACTTCGTCGGCTACGGCCTGATGTATGTCGACGTGAGCGGCTTCATCGGGTCCATCGACCTCTTCTACGGCCCGTCGGCGGAGGAAATCGCGCTGCTCGGAGGCGACGAGAGCGCGCTGCCCGCCGTGGTCGAAAACGGCTACGCGGTCACTTCGGACTGGTTCTTCCAGATGGTCTTCGTGGCGACCACGGCCTCGATCGTCTCCGGGGCGCTCGCGGAGCGGGTCAACATGTGGGCCTTCTTCGCCTTCACCGCGATACTGACGGCCTTCATCTACCCGGTCATCGGCTCCTGGCACTGGGGCGGCGGCTGGCTCGCCGAGAGGGGCTTCCAGGACTTCGCCGGGTCCACTCTGGTGCACTCCACCGGGGGCTGGGCCGCGCTGGCCGGCGCGCTGGTGGTGGGGCCGCGCTGGGGCAGGTTCCGCAAGGACGGCACCGTCAAGGTCATGTCGCCCTCCAACATCCCGGCCGTCACGCTGGGGGTGTTCATCCTCTGGCTGGGCTGGTTCGGGTTCAACGGCGGTTCGCAACTCGCCCTGGACGGCGCGGTCAACGCCCTGGCCATGAGCAACATCCTGGTGAACACCAACCTGGCGGCCGCCGCGGGCGTGGTCACCGCACTCGCGGTCTCCCGGCCCATTCTCGGCAGGATCGACCTGTTCGCGGGGCTGAACGGCGCCCTCGCCGGCCTGGTCGCCATCACGGCCGGGCCCGACATCGTCGACGCCCGCTGGGCCGTCTTCATCGGCGCCGTCGGCGCGGTCGTCTGCACCCTGGTCTCAAGTTCCTGGAGCAGCGGCGGATCGACGACGTGGTCGGCGCCGTCCCCGCGCACCTCTTCGCGGGCGTCTGGGGCACGCTGGCCACCTCGATCGCCGCCGGAGCCAACCTGGGCGTTCAGTTGCTCGGCGTCGTGAGCGTGGGGGCGTTCGTCTTCGGGGTGTCGTTCGTGGTGTGGACGGTCCTGGAGAAGACCATGGGCGTCCGCGTGTCGCGCACCGTGGAGGAGCTGGGGCAGGATGCCGCCGAACTGGGACTGGAAGCCTATCCCGAGTTCGTGCTGATGGTGGATCCGGACGAGGGTCAGGACTACCGCGATCCCTAGCCCACGTACGGCCAACAGGAGCACAACGGAACCTTGACTGCGTCCCGGCACGCATCCTTCGACCGCGCGTACCCTGACGTGTCCCAGCCCGGCGTGGCCGGGTCGGGGGGGTTCGCGCGCTACGAGGTCGACGCACGCTTTTACGACGAGATGTTCCGCGAAGACGGCGCCCTGCGCGGCGTATCGCGGCGTCTGGGCACGGCGCTTTCGAGGGCGTCGCCGGAGGATCTGGCGCAGCTTCAGGAAGGCGTTGCGCGCCGCTTCATCCACGAGGGGATCACCTTCACGGTCATCGGCGCGGACGAGGCTTCCGAGCAGATCATCCCCATCGACTGCGTTCCCCGCCTGCTGACGGCCGACGAATGGGACCACATCGACCGGGGCCTCAGGCAGCGACTGACCGCGCTCAACCTCTTCCTCAGGGACATCTACCACGACGGCAGGTCGCTGCGCGACGGGATCGTGCCTCCCGACCTGGTGCTGGGATGTCCCCAGTACCGCGTCGAGATGCGGGGCCTGCAGGTTCCCAACGACATCTACGTCTCGGTCTGCGGGACCGATGTCGTGCGAACCCATGCGGGCTTCG
The DNA here is from genome assembly GCA_009843625.1 of Gammaproteobacteria bacterium. Classification (GTDB taxonomy): domain Bacteria; phylum Gemmatimonadota; class Gemmatimonadetes; order Longimicrobiales; family Gaopeijiaceae; genus BD2-11. The sequence goes on from VYDD01000186.1 coordinate 7,247, forward strand.
CGGTGCTCGAGGACAATCTGCGGGTTCCCTCCGGGGTCTCGTACATGCTGGCCTGCCGGGTCGCCATGAAACAGGCGTTTCCCCGGCTGTACCGGGCACACAACGTGCGCGAGATCGCCCGCTATCCCGAGCAGCTCTACGCCACCCTCGCGTCGCTGGGATCCTGGGCGGGTACGCCCCGGGTGGCGGTGCTCTCCCCGGGCCGCTACAACTCCGCCTACTACGAGCACGCCTTCCTCGCCGGAGAGATGGGCGCCGACCTGGTGGAGGGGCGGGACCTGGTGGTGCACGACGGCATCGTGTACGCCCGCACCGTCACGGGGCTCAGGCGCATAGACGTCATCTACCGGCGCGTGGACGACGACTTCCTGGACCCGGTCACCTTCCGCTCCGACTCGCTGCTGGGGGTTCCAGGCCTCTTCCACGCGTACCGGGCGGGCAACGTGGTGATCGCCAACGCCCCGGGCACCGGCGTCGCCGACGACAAGGCGGTCTACGCCTACGTGCCGGACCTGATTCGCTACTTCCTCGACGAAGAGCCCATCCTGGCCAACGTCGAAACCCACCTGTGCCGCACGCGCGAGGGGCTCGCGTACACCCTGGACAACCTCGAGCGGCTGGTGGTCAAGGAGGTGGGCGGATCGGGCGGATACGGAATGCTCGTCGGTCCGCATTCCACGGCCGCCGAGCGCGACAGGTACGCGGCGCGCCTGCGCAGCCACCCGGACAACTTCATCTCCCAGCCGGTGCTCGATCTGTCGAGGGCGATGTGCTTCGTCGAAGGCAATCTGGAACCGCGCCACGTGGATGTCCGCCCGTTCGTGCTGCGGGGCCGCTCCGACACCTGGATCGCTCCCGGCGGCCTCTGCCGGGTGGCGCTCCGGAGGGGCGGGCTGGTGGTGAACTCCAGCCAGGGCGGAGGGTGCAAGGACCTCTGGGTTCTGCGTGACGGCCAGGTGCCCGACTGATGCTCGCCCGGGCCGCAGCGGACTTCTACTGGATGGGGCGCTACTTCGAGCGCGCCGAGCACACCGCCCGCCTGCTCCGGTATCAGCTTGCGCGCCTCGTCGACACTCCCGCCGGCGAGCTGGCGGTGGGGTGGAGGGTGATCTACCGTGCCCTCGGACAGTCGGCGCCCATCACCCCCACCGTCACGGACGAAGCCGAATCGTTCCTGCTCGCCGACGCCTATACGCTCGCCGCGAGCCTGGTCGAGGAGACCACCAACCCCGACTCCATCATTCGCTGCTGGACCACGGCGCGGGACAACGCCAAGCAGCTCCGGCCCTGGCTCCCGGTCCGGGTCTGGACCTGTCTCAACCAGGGCTTCTTCTGGCTTCGCGACTGCGACTTCCCCGCCGCCTGGGCAACCGGACCGGCTGCGCTTGCGGGCGAGGCGATCGACCGGCTGCGGCTGCTGGCGGGGGTGGTGGAGGCCCGCATGCCCCGCGACGACGCATGGCGCTTCCTGGAGCTAGGACGATTCGTGGAACGTCTCCAGCACCAGGCGGCCCTCCTGGACGCCTGGGACCGCATCGGCCAGGCTCCGGGCGACGCGCCCTCGCTGTCGTGGGCGGGGCTCCTCCGGGTCTGCGCGGCCCATGAGTTCTACTGCCGCACCCACTCCATGGTGATCCGCCGGGGACCGGCGCTGGCGTTTCTGGCCCGCAACCCGGAGTTGCCCCAGTCGCTGTGCTTCGCGGTGCATCGCATCGAGCAGCTTCTTGCGGGCATCGACCCGAGGGGCGCGCGCTATCCCCTGGCGGCTCCCCACCGCATGGTGCTGCGCCTGTCCGCAACCGTGGAAACGGACCCCGCAAGCGAGAACGATGCCGAAGGGGATGGAGGGTCGTTCGAGGCGCTGCTGACGGACAGCCGGGCGTTGCACGGCATCACCGTGTCGACGTACTTCGACTACCCCGTGGAAGCCGGGCTGCCGTCGTGAGCGCGCGATACCGCATCCGGCACGAGCTCGAGTTCCGCTACGACGCTCCGGTGCGCGGATCGGTCATGACCCTCTTCCTGTCTCCGGTCCGGGATCGGCGCCAGCAACTGCGCAGCTTCTCCATCGAAACCGACCCCGGCGGAGCCGTGTTCGAGTTCAGGGGACCCTTCGGAAACCGCGGCCACTTCTTCGACCGGCCGGGCCACCACCGCGCGCTCCGGATCGTCGCCCGCTCGCGCGTGGAGGTCTCGCCCCCCGAAGCGGTTCCCGGCGACCCGGGACCTGGTTCCTGGGAGGCGCTCGCGTCCGAGATCCGGGCGCCGGAGCTGTGGCTCATGCTGCAGCCAAGCCGCTTTGCGCAGCCTTCGTCGGCGGCTCTGGGCCGGTTCGTTTCCGCGCGCGGCATCGAGAAGAGAGACGATGTCATGGGGAGCATTCGCGCCCTGCTGGCGCGAATCTACGAGGCCTTCGAGTTTTCACCCGGCATCACCGCGGCCGACTCGCCCATCGAACATATCCTTGAGACCGGCCGGGGCGTGTGTCAGGACTATGCCCACGTCATGATCTCCGTCCTTCGCGGCTGGGGAGTACCCACCCGTTACGTTTCGGGCTATCTCGGTCCCCACGGCGACCTGACTTCAACCCACGAAAGCCATGCCTGGGTGGAATGCTGGTTGCCCGGGTCGGGATGGCGTGGTTTCGATCCCGCCAACAACTGCGACTGCGATGAGCGCCATGTGCGCGCCGCGGTAGGCAGGGACTACGCCGACGTGCCCCCGGTGCGGGGCGTCTTTCGCGGATCCGCCAACTCCGCGCTCGCCGCGCGCGTGGAGGTGGTCCGGGACGGGCAGGACGGGATCGAGCAGTGAGGAATTCAACCAGCGACTCAATGCCATAGAGGGGGAAGAATGTTTGCGACCCGTAGTGTACGCGTCCTGTTGTCCACGGTCACCATTGCCCTGATTCTCTCGTTTGCAGGCCCGGTTCAGGGTCAGTCCGCGTCCATCGGCGCCGATGTCGTAAGCCGCTACGTATGGCGCGGCACCGACTTCGGGGAATCGATGTCCGTGCAGCCCGCGCTGACGCTCGGTTTCGGAGGTCTGGAGGTGGGCGCCTGGGGCTCCTATTCCATCTCCGCCTCGGGAGCCGGCGCCAACGAGAACGACATCTGGGCCACGTATACCGTCGCGGCCTCGAACGGCTCTTCGTTCTCGTTCGGGTTCACGGACTACTATTTCCCGGGCCCCGGGGCCGACGGTTTCTTCGTCACCGATGCCCACATACTCGAGCTGTCGGCTTCATTCACCGGGCCGGAGAGCTTCCCGATATCGCTCTTCGCCGGAAGGATGTCGCGCAACGACCCCGACAATTCCCTGTACCTGGAAGCCAGCATTCCCGTGTCGTCCTTCGAGGACGTCGACATGAGCCTGACGGCGGGGATGGTGGCAGGCGAGAGCGAGTTCTACGGGACGGAAGGGACCGCGTTCGTCAATCTGGGCATATCGGCCAGCAAGGATCTCGTCATCACCGACGACTTTGCGGTGCCGGTGACCGTCTCGTATATCCTCAACGCGAACCGCCCCGGCGACGACGAACACATGGGTCACGATCACGAGCACGATCACGACCACGGGCCGGATCCCGACCGCGCGTTTCTGGTCTTCGGATTCAGTTTGTCGCCATAGTTGGTCGGGGCCCCGTCCCTCCAACAGAGCACAAGGGGCCGGAAACACCGGGACTCAGGTGGCCAACAGACATAGTGTAGCGGGCATCGTTCTCGCAGCCGGTTCTTCGACCCGAATGGGTCGGAACAAGCTTCTGCTTGAGGTGGCGGGCGAGACTCTGGTCCGGCGCGCGGTGCGGATCTCGAGGGAGGCGGGCCTGGACCCGGTGGTGGTGGTCACCGGACATGCGCGCGAGCGAATAGAGCGCGAGATCGCGGACCTGGACTGTACGCCCGTGTTCAACGCCGACCACCGTGCGGGCATCCAGACCTCGGCGGCCTCGGGTGTCGCCGGAGTCGCGGGCGCGTGCGACGCCGCCGTGGTCATGCTTGCCGACATGCCGTTCGTGACCGCGCGCATGCTGCGCACGCTGGTGGAGCGCTACAACGCGGAGGCGCCGCCGCTGGTCGTGTCCCGGTACGGCGGCGAGGTGAACGCACCCCCGATGCTCTACGACCGGGTGCTCTTCCCCGAGGTGACCCGAATGCGCGCGGGGTGCGGGCGGGAGGTGGTGCGGCGCCACTATGACCGGGCCGTTCAGGTCGACTGGCCGGCAGGCCGGTTGCGCGACCTCGACCGCCCGGAGGACTACGCGGAGGTGGTCGCCGAACTCGCCCGCGCCGAGGGGGACGGGAATTGACCGGCGACCTGCTGCGCCTGGCGGCGCGGATGGAGCGCGAGCGGCGGCCCTTCGCGCTGGCCACCGTGGTGCGCAGCGAGCGGCCCACCTCCGGCAAGCCGGGCAATGCGGCGCTGATCGACCCCGAGGGAACCATGCACGGATGGATCGGCGGGAGCTGCACCCGCTCGGAGGTGATCCGGCATGCGATGGAGGCGCTCCGCCTGGGGGAACCCCGGCTGCTGGCCTTCGGGGCCGACGAGGAGCGGCCCGACGATCTGGTGAGGGTATCCATGTCCTGCGCGAGCGGAGGAAAAGTGGAAGTGCACATCAACCCGGTGTTGCCGGCGCCCGTCCTGCTGGTGGCGGGTGACTCACCCGTGGCGCTCGCCCTGCTCAGGCTGGGGGGCGCGATGGGGTACCGGACGGTAGCGACCGCGTCCGCCAATGAGGCAATCAACGAGGAGTTGGCCGACGTTGCCGACGAGCGCGCGAAGGACCTCGCGGGCTGGGTGGGGATGCTGGCGTCCCGTCCTCCCGGAACGCGGTTCTTCGCGGTGGTGGCCACCATGGGCCGCGAGGACGAGCGGACGCTCGCGTCGCTCGCGGGCGCCGCGCCCGACTACCTGGGCGTGGTGGCGTCCCCGAGGCGGATGCGGAGCGTGCGTGCGGTGCTGTCGGGTCTCGGGCTCGGCGATGACGCGATCGGCCGCATCCGCGGGCCCGCCGGGCTCGACCTGGGGGCTGAGCAGCCGGAAGAGATCGCGCTGAGCATCCTGGCGGAGAT
>VYDD01000158.1 GCA_009843625.1 Gammaproteobacteria bacterium
CGTCCCGGGAGGCCCGCAGCCACGCATCCGGATCTTCGTCGATCGCCTCCCGGATCTTCCGCAGGGCGGGACCGCCGGGGCGCCAGATGCCACAGCCCACGAAGACGGTGCCCGGCTCCAGATGCAGGTAGAAGCCGGGGGCGTGCGCGTCTTTCGCCGCCTCGTGCCGGAAGTGGATGCCGGTGTGGGTCTTGTACGGGCTCTTGTCCCTGGAGAAGCGCGTGTCCCGATAGATGCGGAACAGGGAGCCGCCATTGGCCCGGGGATCCGCGCGGAAGGGGGGGCTGATACGCGCAAGGTGGGGTCCGAAGTCGGAGATGAACCGGAGGGCCGGCGCCTTCACATCGCCCTCGTAACGCGGCTTGTTCGCCGCGAACCAATCGCGGTTGTTGTTTGCGGCGAGCTCGGTGAGGAAATCGAAGGTCGCGGGCGTGAAATAAGCGCGGTTCATGGGCGTGACGGTATTGGAGGGAGATGTAAGCGGAGGCATAACCTAACACGGTGGCCTCGCGCCTCGGGTCAGTGCCCCATCAGGCCCGGCCGGCGGAGCGGCTTTCCCAATAGGCCCTCATCCGCGCGTTGAAGCGGCCCGGCTTCTCCGCGTAGACCAGGCCGCCAACCGCGATGGCGCGCGTCTCCAGCTGGCCCGCCTGAAGTTCCGCCGCCGCCAGCACGGACTCACGCTCCTGCTCGCTCCCCGCGAGTTCGGGCGACCTCGAAAGCAGGGCGCGAAGCTGGTGCAGATCGTGATGATCGCCGAGCAGATCCCCGAGCCGCCGTGCCGTCCCGGCAGCACCAGTCAGGACATCGGGCCAAAGCCGGACCAGCAACTCAAGGTGGTGACGATGGTACTTGACATCCTTGCGCCACTCATGGAGGTCGGTCGCGGACGCGCCTCCGACCGCCCGCCGGAAGCCTCTGCGTCCCCTCCGATAGGTCACGCGCAGGCCGGGCTCGATGACCTCGAACCCCTCTCCTGCCAAACGCCATCCGGCGACCCGCTCCCTGGCATCCGCCAGGTCTTCCAGCAGCTCCGCCAGCGTATCGGTGTCCCGAAACTGGAACCCGCGTCGAGCTTCGTAACGGGCCTCGAGTCCGCGGCGCAGGGTGGCATCCTCCGCGCTCTCCAGCCGATCCAGCGTCTCGAGACTCGCCTGAGCCTCGCGCACCCCCGCGAGCTTCCGGGCGGCGTCCCGATACCAGCGGTTCTCCCGACGGAAGGCCGGTCCCAGCCGGGGCGCCACCAGCCGCAGCAGCGCCCGAATGGCCTTGAAGCGCTTGCGCGCGTCGTGAACCCCCTTGAAACGCCCCTCGCGGGCTCGGTCGAACGCCGCCATGGCCCGGTCCACCTGCCCGCGCGCGACGCGGCGGATCTCCCCGGAAACGTCGCGCTGAAGCCTGATCTCGAACGCCATGCGAATCCCGCTGTTCGTGCGCAGCCTCCTACACAGGGGAGAATGCGGATCCGGTGCCGGCTCGGACAACCGTCCGCGGTCCGGAGGGCGTTTCCGCCGTCGTTGACACACCATCCGGGGCTGGGCAGATTCGACCTGAGAAACCCCGTCCGGCGCGTCCGGAGAGGTGCTGTCCGCGCACTCCCAGCCGAGAGATCGATCGATGGCCGCTGCCCGTCACAATCCCCTCGTTTTCTACGTCCTGCTGGTCGCCACCTTCGTGATGGCCTACGGGGTGATCTGGTTCGTCGTCAGTGCCAACGCGGCGTCGGTCGGCGTCGCTCTGGTGGGTGCCGCGGTGGTTTTCCTCACCGGCCGGAAGGTCTGCCAATGAAGGCCGGGGCGCGCTTGCCGCGCGCGATGCCGGTCGTGGTCGCCGCGCTGGTGCTTGCCCCGCCGCCGGTCGCAGCCCAGCAGGATTTTTCGCAGGTCGAGATTCGCACCGAGCAGGTCGCCGACGGGCTCTACGTGCTCTTCGGAGCGGGCGGCAACATCGGTCTGTCGGTGGGAGACGACGGGGCCTTCCTGGTCGACGACCAGTTCGCCCCGCTCACCGAAAAGATCCTCGCCGCGGTGGCGGAGGTCACCGACCAGCCGGTGCGCTGGGTGCTCAACACGCACTGGCACGGCGACCACACCGGCGGCAACGAGAATCTGGGCCGCGAGGGCGCCTTGATCGTCGCGCACGAGAACGTCTACCGCCGCCTCAATCCCGCCGAGTTCGACGACCTGGTGGGGCGCTCCCAGCAGGTCGCGCCGGAAGGGCTCCCGGTGGTGACCTTCAACGACCGGGTCGGCTTCGACTGGAACGGCGAGGACATCCGCGTCAACCACATGCCCAACGCGCACACCGATGGCGACGCGCTGGTGTTCTTCTCGGGCGCCGACGCGGTGCACATGGGAGACACGTTCTTCAACGGGCGCTATCCCTTCATCGATGTGGACAGCGGCGGGAACGTCGACGGGGTGATCGCCATCGCCGACTACGTGCTCGGGCACACGACGGCCGAGTCGACCATCATCCCCGGGCACGGCGAGATCACCGACCGGACCTCGCTGCAGGCCTATCGCGACATGCTGTCGACGGTGCGCGAGCGGGTGAGCGGCATGATCGACGACGGGATGACGGAAGACGAAGTGGTGGCCGCGGCCCCCACCTCCGATCTGGACGCCACCTGGGGCGAGAACCCGGAGGGCTTCGTGCGCGGCGTCTACGTCAGCCTCACGGGCAGTTGAGCCCTACCCTTACGTAACATCAGGCCTGGGCGACGCGATTGTCGCCTGCGACGGCTTCGAACCGCACCCATCCCCGGAGGAAGATGATGTCGCGACGGACTGGAATGGTGGTCGTGATGGCCGTGCTGCTGTTGGGCGGCTACTACCTGCTGGCCGGCCGCCAGGGCGCCGCGCCGGCCTCGCCCGGGAGCGCGCCCGACGCTGCCGGCCAAACGGCCGACCTGGGCCCCGCCGACGGCCGCGACCTGCCCGGTCAGGACACCGGTCGCGTGGCGGTCGGCGATGCCGCCCCCGACTTCTCGCTCCTCGCGTACTCGGGCGACGTGATCACCCTCTCGGACTTCCGCGGGCAGCAGAACGTCATCCTCGCCTTCTACCGCGGCCACTGGTGACCCTGGTGCGCCGGTCAGCTCGGGGAGCTGAGTGAACTGCTGGACGCCGACCAGGAAGCGGACGCGGAGATCCTCGCCATTTCCGTGGATGAACGCCCGGAACAGCAGATGATGATCGACCGGGTGGCCGCCGAGCAGGGCCGCACTCTCGACTACCACATCCTGGCCGATCCGGACCACGCCGTGATCGACCGCTACGGCCTTTTCAACGCCGACAGCCGGCGCCCGGTCCCCCACCCCGCCGTCTACGTCATCGACATGGAAGGCGTCGTGCGCTGGAAGTTCATCGAGGTCGACTACCGCATCCGTCCCAGCAACGAGGACGTGATGGCGGCGCTGGCGGAGATCGGCTGAACGGCATCGCCCCGGCGATATCTGCGGCTCATCCGTCCTCTCCAAGCAGCTCCCGCATCTCCTCTTCCGTGAGGCCGATGCTGTCGAAGTCGATGTCCTCCTCGGGGTCGGCGGGACCGGGAGGAGGAGGGGGCGTGGAGCCGCGGGCGACTGACCCGGATGTGACGCCGGGTGCCGTGACGGCGCGCGTGGTTCGGGATGGCGTTGCTACCGGTGGTGGCCCGGGCGCCGTGGCCTCGGGCGCGGCCTGAGTGCCTGTCGCCGCCTCGTCGGCCTTCCTCGGCTGCCTGCGCTTCTTCAGCGGGCGCTGCGAGATCGGCCTTCCCAACCACGAACCCAGCACCTCGGCCAGTTCCGTCGTGTCCCGGCTGCGGAAGAAGTAGCTTCGTCCGTTGACGGGACGCAGGTGGATGCCAGGGCCGATCAGCCCGAACGCGAGCGGAGGGCTCCGCAGGATCCCGCGGCTCAGCCAGGCGCCGAAGCCGCGCTCCAGCGCAATCTCCTCGATGTCGTCGGCCTTGATGACCCGCGAGCGCCAGGCGCGCGACTTGATGCGGATGTGGTCCTCGAAGATGAGCAGCTTGCGCGGGGGCCACGCCGCCAGGACCGCGGAGCCGGCGAGCAGGATGATGAAGACGCCGCCGATGCCGGCATGCTGGATCACGTAGTCGTCGACGGGCAGGAGCCAGCGGTCCACCCCCAAGCCGATCCCTGCCGCGGCGATGCGTCCCAGAGCGAGCGTGACCGCGATCAACCCGAGCGCGTACGCGGTTCGCAGCACCACCGGCAGCCGGAAATGAGCGACGTAGCGGATGTCCTTCATCCGGACGGGCCTGGTCAGCGCCCACGCGACCAACTTCAGCGTGATCCAGACCAGAACGGCCACCGCCAGCACGGCCGTCCCCTGGCTGACCGGCTGCGGTCGCGACACCGACAGGATCTGGCGAGACGCGTCGAAGGCGCGCGCGGAAAAAGACGCGACCTGGCTCTGGCTCAGATTCTGGTAGAAAGAGAGGACGTCGGGGAAGTCGGTGAAGGTGGCCGGGTCGTAGAAGACCTGGCGGGTCCAGGCGTTCAGGGCGTCCGCGGTCTGATTTGCGCCGCGCAGCCGTTCGATCACGGCGGCACGATCCGCTTCGAACTCGGCCGTGCCGAGCGAGCCCGAACGCAGGTACTCGATCTCTTCTTCGATGATCGCGCTGGCGAAGTCGAAGTCGTCTTCGTCGATGCGGCTACTCACCTGCAGATACGCCGCCGGCCCGCGCATCACCAGGTTGGCGCTCGCGCCGTATACGGCCTTGCGCTCGCCGTAGCGCAGACGCTGGTTGAGCCGGCGGTTGAGCAGATCGCGGACGAACATCGCCGTCAGCAGCTCGTCGGAGCTGGCGTAGAAGAGCTTGTGGCGCGACTGGTAGCCGGCCGTCGACTGGAATCCCCACCGGTAGGTGGACCGCCCGCGGCCCGGGTCCTCGGCTGTGGTCGCCCACCGCTCGGCCGGTCGCGCGGGGATCGACCCGAAGGTGCGCCGGGCGCGTTCGAGCGCGTCGTCCCGGTCGAGGTCGCCGACGATCGTGACGGTCATGACCGCAGGCGAGTAGTACCGGTCGTAGAAGCCGCGCAGATCCTCCGGGGTGATGCCATGCAGGCTCCGCCACATGTCCGGAAAGGGGGCGCGCAGCCGCTCGATGCCGAACTCGCGCTCCCAGAAGTCCGGGAACGCGAGCCACCCCGGGTTGAGTGCAGCCACGAGATGATCCAGGAACTCGCGCGGGCGGGCGCGGATCTCGTTCTCGACGGGTTGGCGCCCGCGGTCCACCACGGCCGGGTCCATCTCGTGCGGCGACAGGATGCCGGCCAGCCACTCGATCGCGAACAGCCCGTGCTCCCGGCCGATGGTCACGTAATACCAGGTGCGGTCCCGGTAGGTGAAGCCGTTGCGCCGCCCGCCGATCCCTTCCACGGCGTCCTTGATCTCCTGCTCGGTGCGACCGTCGCGGTCGGAGAAGAGCATGTGCTCGGTGAAATGGGCGAGCTGCTCCTTGCCGGGCGGATCCGCGTCGGAACCCACCGGCACCCCGACGCTTACCGAGACGTTGGGCGCGCCGGGCAGCTGCTTGAACCAGACCTTCACGCCATTGGAGAGGAAGTGGGTCTCGAAGCCGGCAAAAGGGTTGGACGGTGCGGCCTGTTGGGCCTCGACCCCCGCGCCAGGCAGCACGGCCAACGCCAGGAGGACGACAGGCGGACCGGACCGCGACAGGCCGGCGAGGAGCCGGGCCGGCCGGAGTCGCACCGGCATCAGCCCGCGAGCGTACGCTCGAAGTAGGCTTTGAGCCGGTCCCATGCATCCTGCGCGGGAGCCGTGCGCAGATCGGGATCGCCGTCCACGCGCAGCCAGAAGCCATGGTTGACCGCGTCGTAGATATGCACGTCGTTCTCGATGCCCTGGGCGCGCAGCGCGTCCACGAACTGGTTCACCTGGTCGGGCGGGGGGCCGGTGTCCATCTCCGCGAAGGTGCCGTACACCTCGTGATCGATCGCCGCCAGCACCTCCGGATCGGTGACCAGCCGCCCGTAGAAGATCGCGGTGGCGTCGTGATGCTCGCCCCCCAGCGCGTAACTGAGCGCGATGCCGCCGCCGAAACACCACCCCATGGTGCCGATGGCTCCGGTTACGTCGTCACGCGCGCGCAGGAAACTCACCGCCTCGTTCAGGTTGGCGATGACGGCGTCCGGATCGGCGTTCGCCTCCGCGATCAGCGCCATGTTCTCTTCGGGACTGGAGCCGATCCGGCCCTGGAAAAGATCCGCGGCGAGCGCCACGTACCCTTCGTCGGCCATGGCGTCGGCGACCTGCCGGACCCGGTCCACCAGCCCGTTCCACTCATGAATCAGAACCAGCGCCGGAAAGGGGCCGTCCCCTTCGGGCACCGCCAGGTACCCGCGTGTGGCCTCGTCTCCCGCGAGATAGTGCACGTCCTGCCCGCGCGGCGCGGGCGCGGTGCCGAGGATCGCGGCCGGGAGCCCGGCATCATCCGCGGAGCCCATTTCGACGCCGACGTCCATGCCGCCGCTGCCGGAGCCCTCGCCGCCGTCCGACCCGGGCGCGCAGGCAAGGAGTGAGAAAAGGAGGCTGAAGCCGAGGACGCGTGACGGATGGAGCGTGACGGAGTTCATTTTCCCTCCCTGTGGATATGACTTCGGGGACATGACGGTCGAAAGGTCTCGCGGAAGATCGAAGTCCCGCGCAGGCCAAGCCACCCGCGATGTTACCGGGGCTCGGCGCGCGCCCCCCTGTACTCCACGTGAAGCCGCGGCGTTCGCTCGTTCACGCGAATCCACATGCGAACTTCGTCATACGGAGGCTCCGGGTTTCCGAACCCCATGCGCCATTCCTCCCGATGATAGTTGTAGACGAAGTACTCGCAGTCGGACTCGTAGACGGGCCGGGGCGCGTTCCTGCGTGACGGCAGCTCGCCCTGCCGCTCGAGGCCGGGATAGGTGCGCTGGATATCGCGGCTCAGGAGATCCCAGATGGTCTGGCAGCTCTCGAGCGGCATCACCATCACGTAGGCGCCTTCGACCAGCTCCCCCGTATCGGGATGGAAGTAGTAGCCGGCGAGGGCCTGGCGGCCCAGAAGCCGGGCTTCCGTCGAGTAGATGCGAAGCCCTTCGCGCTCGCCCACCTGCTCGTTGCCGGCGAGTTCGGGGATGTCCTCGACCCGGGTGCCCCAGGGGTGTCCGCGGAAGCCGTCCACGATGGGTTCCTGCGCGGCGGCGGGAAGCGCGGAGCCGGTAAGGACCGCGACGAGAACGATGCGACGCATGTTGTAGGGCATGTGCACAAACTAGCGCGTTGACCGCGGTCCCGTCGAATCACTCGGCGTAGTCCTGGCCCTCCGCGTCCAGAACTTCCTTCATTCCTTCGAGATAGCCGGCTTCGCCCCAGGACTCGATGGATAGTTCGGCGTTGTGTTTCGCGGCCGCGATCGGGATCGGGCGCAGCTTCCGGCCCGTCTGCAACACGAGCAGTTCGTTCATGCAGGCGCGCTCCAGCTGATAGAGCCAGAGCATCGTCTTCTCGATGGTGTCCCCGACGACGAGCACGCCATGGTTCGCGAGAAAGAGCACCCGCTTGTCGCCGAGGACTTCGGCCATGCGCTCGCCCTCGTCGGATTCGGTGACCAGCCCCTCGTATCCGAAGTAGGCGCAGTTCCCGTGGAATACGCCCGCGTTCTGGCTTCCGCGCTCATCGAACCTCCACCCGTCGATGGAGGCAAGCGCGGTGCTGTACGGCCCATGCACGTGCAGCGCGCACACGATATCGGGCCGCGCGCGCTGGATGGGAGCGTGGATCGCCCACGCGCTCACGTTGAGCCGCCCTTCCCTGCCGAACGGCGTGCCGTCCGGCCCGACCTCGACGAGGCTGCTCGCCGTCACGCGCGAAAAATGCATCTGCCCGGGCGTGATGAGCAGGTGCCCGGGCCTGCCCGGCATCTTGCAGCTGAAGTGGTTCCAGGTGCCCTCGTGCATGTTCTCGTGCACCACGATGCGATGCACGGCGGCGAAGTCGACGCGCGTTCGGCGGATCGCGATCTCGTCGATGCCGGCCTGCGCCGCCGAGCCCATCTCAGTCGCCGACGATGCCGGCGCGACAGGGTCCGTGCCGACAATCAAAAGACCAGCGCCTCCAGCGCAACGAGGATTCCCAGCGCCAGGCCCACGATGCCACCCAGCTTGATCGTCATGCGGTGTTCGAGCGCGCGCATGTCGGACCTGAGCGAAGTCTCGGTCTTCTCCAGATCGTCGCGCAGCGCGGTCTTCTCCAGATCCCCGCGCAACGACGCCAAGTCCCCGCGTAGCGACGCGTCCAACTGCTGCATTTCACGACGCAGCGCCTCTTCGGTCTCCTTCACATGGCGCTTGGTGGCCAGACTCTCGTCCACACACTGCGCGAAGGTGTCCACGAGCACGCGAGCCTGATCCTCGCTGAAGCCCGCTTCCCGCCGCAGTCTGGTGGCTGCGCTGAGGGTGTCGAAGGCGATCATGGTCTCCCTAATGTTGTCGCTTGCTGCCGCAATTGCCAGAACGCGGCCCCAAGGCGAGATCGGCGAGCGATGGGCGATTCGCAATCTGGCAGTCCATGCCCGGCGGACGAATGGCGGAATGGGACGACGGAAGCGATTTCGACCGCGCGGGCCGGCCGGGCTTGCCGGTACGCTTCCGCGCGCGCATGGTCATGACATGCCCATCACCCGGCCGTTGTTCCGCCCGTCTGGAGGCTCGTCATGAGAACATCATCGCTGACCACATTTGCTCTCGCCGTCACCGTCTCCTTCGCGGCCAGGCCCGGGGAGGCCGCCGCCCAGGGCGAGAACATGCAGGACATGATGGAGTTCGAGCGTCCCATCGCGGCTCTCGACAACATCTGGATCGAAGAATTGACCATGCTCGAGGTCCGGGACGCGCTGCGCGAGGGCACCAATACCGCCCTCATTCTGACCGGCGGCATCGAGGAGAACGGGCCCTACCTCACCACCGGCAAGCACAACCATGTGCTGCGGGTGATGGGCGACGCGATCGCGCGGCGGCTCGGTAACACCCTGGTAGCGCCCATCGTCACCATCGAGCCCGGCAACCCCGAGACCGCCAGCTCGCCCGGCGGAATCCGCTTCTCGCAGGAGACCTACCAGGCGGTGCTGCGTGACATGGCGGTGAGCCTCAAGGTCCAGGGCTTCACGCGTATCTTCATGCTGGGCGACAGCGGCGGGAATCAGCGCGGCATGGCGGCCGTGGCCACGGAGCTCTCGGAGAGATGGGCGGACGAGGACGTTGTGATCGCCCACATCCGCGAGTACTACAACTACGGCGACGTGCTGACCTATCAGCGCGAGGAACTCGGGATCGACGAGGATCCCCGGCTTGAAGGCCTCCACGACGACTACTACATCACGTCGATCATCATGAACGACGATCCGCAGCATGTGCGGCTCCAGCAGCGCATCGCGGCCGACAAGGCGTCGATCAACGGCATCAGCATCCTGCCAGCCGAGCGGACGATCGAGCACGGCAGGAGGCTGATCGAGTTCCGCACCGATGCGACCGTGGAGGCGATTCACAGGGTGCTGATGGCGGCTCGGGGTGGGTGAAGTCTGCCATTATGGCAGAGTTTTCGGTGTTGGCCGCCTCAGAAGCCTTCATCTTCTGACATTCTGGCAAACTCTTCGAGATTCCCGGTGCTTCCAATCCAATGGAGCCGTGACCATGTCCGTATCCCGCGTTAGCCCATCCATGGCCGTTTTTCGCATGATCGCGCCTGCCGCCGCAGCCTGCCGGCCGCTGGGCAAAAGCCTGGCGCTGGCCACACTCCTCGCGCTGCCGACCGTCCCTCTCTCCGCTCAGGGGGTCTCGGAAGAGCATCTGAGCGGCCTGCGCTTCCGCCATATCGGGCCGGTGGGCAACCGGCTCGCGTCGGTGGTGGGAGTGCCCGGCAACCGCAACATCTACTTCGCGGGGGCGGCCAGCGGGGGCATCTGGCGAACCGAGGACGCAGGGCTCAACTGGGAGCCGGTGTTCGACGACCAGCCCGTGCACTCCATCGGCGCGCTCGCGGTGGCGCCCAGCGACCATGCGATCGTGTGGGCCGGTACGGGCGAGTCGTCCATCCGGTCGAACGTCTCCATCGGCAACGGCATGTGGAAGTCCACCGACGGCGGCGACTCCTGGGCGCACATGGGGCTGGAAGGGACGGGACGGGTCGGCCGCATCCTCATCCATCCCGCCGATCCGGACATCATCTACGTCGCCGCGCTCGGACACGCGTACCAGCCGTCCGAGGATCGGGGCGTCTACCGCACCCTCGACGGGGGCGAGAGCTGGGAGCGGGTGCTCTTCGTGGATCCGGGGGCAGGCGCTTACGAGATGGTGATGGATCCCAACAACCCGCGGAAGATCGTGGCCAGCATGTGGGACCTGGACCTCAAGACCTGGAAGCGGGACAGCGGGGGCCCCGCGAGCGGCATCCACGTGACCATGGACGGGGGCGACACCTGGCGCGAGATCGAGGGCAACGGCCTCCCCACGCGCCGCATCGGCAAGATCGGGCTCTGCATGTCGGCGTCCGATTCCGACCGCATCTACGCCCTTATCGAGACGGGAGACGGGGTGCCCATCGACGGCGAGGAGACCGACTCGGGCGAACTCTGGAGCACGAGCGACGGGGGCGACAGCTGGCGCCTTGCCTCATACAGCCATGACCTTGCCACGCGACAGGCCTACTACACGCGCTGCGGCGTGGCGCCCGACGACCGTGACGAGGTCTACTTCCTGTCGTCCAGCTACAGCGTGAGCAGGAACGGCGGCGAGACCCACGAGACCACCAACTTCCTCTTCGCCGGTGACGCGCCCGGCTGGGATCACCACGACATCTGGAGCGACCCGCTGAACGCCGACCGGATCGCGGTCGCGCACGACGGCGGATTCTCGGTCAGCGAGAACCGGGGGCGCTCCTGGTTCCGGGTGCAGTTGCCCATCGCGCAGATGTACCACGTGACCGCCGACAACGCGATCCCCTACAACGTGCTCGGCAACCGGCAGGACGGACCTTCATTCCGGGGCCCCTCCAACTCGCGCATGGGCGGGCTCTTCTCGAACGGGCGCATCCCGCGCGGAGAGTGGCGCGGCGTGGGCGGTGGCGAGAGCGGGTTCGCGACCCCCGATCCGCGCGATCCCAACATCGTGTGGTCGAGCGCATCCGGAGCCGGCGCCGCAGGCGGGATCGTGGTGCGCCACGATGTCGCCAGGGGACAGTTCCGCGACGTCGAGGTCTGGCCCATGTCCACATTGGGATGGCCGGCGGAGGACATGCGCTTCCGCTTCCAGTGGACCTTCCCGCTGCTCCTTTCGCCGCACGATCCGAACACCCTCTACGTCACGAGCCAGCACGTGCATCGCACCCGCAACAACGGGCAAAGCTGGGAGGTGATCAGCCCGGACCTCTCCACCAACGACAAGTCCCGCCAGACCATCTCCGGCGGGCTGACCCCGGACAACATCGGCGTGGAGTTCTGCTGCGTGATCTACGCCTTCGACGAGTCGCCGGTGGAGGCGGGTGTCCTGTGGGCGGGCACCAACGACGGGCTCATGCACGTGAGCCGCGACAACGGCGCCAGCTGGACCAACGTGACCGAAAACATCCCCGATCTGCCCCCCGACGGCGTGGTGCGAAGCATCGACGCCTCGCGCTGGGACGCGGCCCACGCATACATCACCATCGAGCACCACCAGGTGGGCGACTTCGAGGCGCGCGCCTACCGCACCGACGACTTCGGCGAGAGCTGGACCGCAATTGCCGACGGTGTCGACAACTATCCCGTCGACTATACGCGGTATCTGCTGGAGGACGCGGTGCGCCCGGGGCTGCTCTACTTGGGAACCGAGAGTTCGCTCTACATCAGCTATGACGACGGCGACAACTGGCAGCGCTTCATGCCCGGCCTGCCGCCCACGCCGTACTACGGGATCTTCCAGCAGGAGCACTTCAACGACCTGGTGATCGGGACGTACGGGCGCGGCTTCTGGATCCTGGACGACCTGGGGCCGGTGCAGCAGCTGACCGACGAGGTGGCCGCGTCGGCCGCGCACCTGTTCGAGCCCCGCGACGCCTACCGCTTCCGCCCCGTGACCGAGCCCGCGACCATGCTGGACGACTGGTCCGACGGCGAGAACCCCGCGGGCGAGGCCCCGCTGACCTACTGGCTGGGCGAGGGCGCCGGCGCGGTGCAACTCCGCATCGACGACAGCGCCGGCCAGGAGGTCACGACCCTGGACGGCACCAGCAGCGCGGGCTTCAACCGCGCTTGGTGGGACCTGACCGGCGACGGCC
>VYDD01000468.1 GCA_009843625.1 Gammaproteobacteria bacterium
CTGCAGATCATCGGGCGCAGCGACACCTCGCTGCAGGACGTGGTGGACGAGTACGTCGACGAGTTCGGCATCGAGTATCCCGTGATCCTGGGAAGCCCCAATCCGGACCCCGACAACGAGGATCTGGTGCGCGTCACAACCGCCCATTTCCGCATGCGCAAGGCGCTCCTCGATCCGCGCAAGTGGGGCACGCCCCTCAACATCGTGGTGGTGGACGGAGATCCCACCCGGGCTTCGGTCGTAACCGGCGAGTTCTTCCCGGGAGCGTTCGACGAGACCTTCGGCGGATATCTGGACGGGAGCGTCGCGGCGACGGACGCAGCGTCGGACATGGACGGGTAATCACCGAGGGTCGACATTGCCGCACCCCGCGGTGCGATGACCGGCGGTCCTTCCTCCAACCGACGCGCACCGCCGACGCTTCCGGGCGCGCGGTGCCTGTCTGCCCCGAAGTCCTGTGCTCCCTTGCGCCGACGCCCCCCGGGGATCTATCTAGGGGTTCGTGACAAACGCGCTCGAACCCGCCCGGATGGTCGCTTCACGGGTGCCTCCGGGTCTCATTTCTTCGGGGAGGAGGAAACGCCGTGGCCCGCTCGTACGCAGTCGTAACCCGCACCGCGCTCGCCGCTTGCATCATCGCCGGGCTAGCCCCCGCCGCAGCGGCCGCCCAGGATCCAACCCCGGCAATGGAGTACCGCCAGACCATCATGGGCAGCCTGAACGCGCACCGGGGCGCCCTCACCGCCATCCTGAACGAGGACGTGCCCCATGAGGCTCACGTGCTCGGGCACGCGCTCTCGCTGCAGCAGTTGTCGGTGATGGCATCGGATATCTTCCCCGACGGATCCCATGGCGAAGGCTCGCGCGCGCTACCGGATATCTGGAACGACGCCGCCGGATTCGGTGAGGCTCTCTCGGCCTTCCAGAGCGCCGCCGCCGCGCTGGCGGACGCGGCACGTGCGGGCGACATGACTGCCGTCGGTGACGCGGCCGCGGGCCTGGGCCGCACCTGCGGCGGCTGCCACCGCCCATTCAGGGCGCGCCCCACGGGATAGCCCCGATCCGGCAATCGGCGTGACCAGTTCGGGTGCGCGCGGACCTCTGACCCGGGCGCATCGGTAGTAACGAGAGGCGGCACGCCCGCTCGGGCGGCCGCATGGGCTTGTTTTCTCGCGCGCATCTCGCGAATGATGGACCCATGTACCTGAACACCATGACGGAGGCAAGCACCATGCGACGAACCGGAGCGAAACTCGTGATGGCGATGGCGATCATCATGCTCGCCCAGGGATGCGTCAGCACGCCCGGCGACACCCCGGCCGTGCGCCAGTTGCGCGAGACTCTTACGGGCGACCAGTTGGCGCAGGTGTGTGCGGACGGCGGTCCCGCGGCCGACTCGCCGGACGTCAGCGTCCTCTCGGCGGAGGAACTCGACCACCTGTGCGACCGCAATGTCCGGCGCGATCCGAGCGTGATCGTGGCCGAGGAGCTCGCGCCCTACGCCACCATGATGCTCGCCGACGCGATCCGTCAGCTGCGGCCCCGCTGGATGAACGTGCGCGGCGCGCCCAGCATCGAGTTCGGCGGTGACCGCAGGGTGCCCGTGGTCCTGGATGGCGGAGCCCCCCAGGACTGGGGGATCCTGGATTCGCTACGCCCCGACCAGGTCCAGGCGGTTCGCTTCCACAGCGCCGCCGACGCCACCATGCGCTGGGGAACGGGCTTCCCCAACGGGCTGATCGAGGTTACGACCATGAGAGGCGGCGGAGGCTGAGGGGAAACCCCGAACCGAACCCACGCCACGCACGCAAAACGCCCGCCACGAGAAACCGTGGCGGGCGTTTTGCTGCTCCGGCCCTCAGGGGGGCGCGAAGATCGCTTCTACTGTTCTCCTAGCAGGAGATGCAGTTGTGGTTGTTGATCGCGCCCATGCTCTCCAGCAGCGCGATCGCCTCCGGATACGGTGTCACGCGCGAGACCGGACCGTTGGCCATGTCGACCGTGGTCTGACCCCGGCGGCTCACCACCATGACATCGGCGCCCCGATCCACCAGCCACTGGATCATCTCGGTGTCTCCGCGCGCGGCCGCGTGGTGCAGCGGGGTGTAGCCGTTGGCGTCCCGCTGGTTGACGTCGGCCCCGAGTTCCAGGAGGTACTCGACCGCGGCGATCCAGTTTCCGGGGATGTGGGTGTGGGCGTTGCCGGCGAAGCCCTGGCCGTAGCCGACGCCCGAGGCGGCGTGAATGGGGTACACGGCCGGGCCTCCCACCGGGACCGGCGGCAGGCCTGAAGGATCGACCTGTTCCTCATCCTCGGTGTCGCCGGTGCGCGGGTTGCGGCCCCGGCGGCGCTCGGGCTGCTTGACGGTGGCGATGTTCCAGTCCGCGCCCCAGGAGCGCAGCACCTTCATGCCGTCGAGGTCGAGAGCCCGCGAGGCGCGCCAGAAGGGTGTCACGCCGTCCTGGTTCTCAAGCCCGCAGTTGCCGTTGCCGCACCCGCTGTAGGTAAAGTACCAGAAGTTCTTGGTCACCTGGTGGTTCACTTCGGCTCCGGCGTCGAGCAGCGCCATCGCGAGGTCGAGATAGACTGTTTCCTGCTGCTCGTGGGCGCGAGGCTGCGGATAGCGTGACCGGGGCGACCACTGGACGTTGAAGGTGGCGTAGAGCGGCGCCACACCGTCGACCGTGGCCAGGTTGGGATCCGCACCACGTTCCAGCAGCTTCATCGCCAGGTCGAAGCGGCCGTTGATGACCGCCATTGTGAGTGGGCTGGTATTGTCGGACTCGGTAACGAAGTCGATGTCGGCGCCGCCGTCGAGCAACGCCATGGCTGCGTCGATGGCTCCCTCACGCGCCGCGTGGTGCAGCGCGGTCAAGCTCCCCCACTTCTCGTCGGGAGGCTGCCGGAAGAAGGCCCTTGGGTCGTCCTCATCCTCCTCTTCTTCCTCCTCGGGGACCACGCCGGCACGCTGCACGGCGCGCGCGACCTCCAGGGCGGCCTGGATCTGGGCCGGCGTCGGCAGCTCGTTGCCGTCACCCTTGAAGGCATCGAGCACTTCCTGCATGCGTTCGCTCGCGTAGTTGTCCACCTCGCTGCGAGTCGCGGCTTCCATGAGCGTGGTCGTGACGTTCGGGTCTGCCCCTCTCTCCAGGAGAAGCGTCACGACATCCGCACGGTCGGCGGCTGCCGCGAACATCAGCGGCGTCTGCCGGGCATCGCCCGCCCGCGCGTTGACCTCTGCGCCGGCGTCCACCAGATGCTTCGCGCCCAGGGCACTGCCCGCGCCCGCCACCAGGTGGAGAGGCGTGGAGCCTGTGGCCGCCACTGTGCGCGGGTCCGCGCCGGCGTCCAGCAGGACGCGAATGACGCCGGCAGATCCCTTCCTGCCGGCTACATGGAGAGGCGTGTAGGCACCCAGACGGGTGGTGACCTCGAGGATCGCCCCCGCGCTCACCAGAATCGCCGCGATCTCGGCGTTGCCGGTTTCGGCCGCCCAGTGCAGGGCGGTCATGCCGTCACCGCGCGCAGCGTTGACGTCCGCCCCGCTCGCCAGCAGGGTTCGCACCGCCGTCGCATCGCCCTTCATGGCGGCGTCCGCCAACGGCGAATCCGGCGCGTCCGCGGATGTGAGCAGCATGCTGACGGCGAGCGCCGCCAGCGCGTTTACGTGCAATCTCTTCTTCATGCTGACCGTCCCCGGCTTAGCGTGACTGACTTGCCTCTTCGACCGCGGTCAACACCGAACTCGGCACGTTGAACTCGCCCGTGCTGTCGCCGAAGCTGGACATTTCGTCGAAGCCGAGCTTGTGCATGACATTCAGGAAGACGTTAGCCATCGGGGTTCCATCGGGCGCCTTCAGGTGCATGTCGCCCGCGAGCTGGCCGTTCGCGCCGCCCAGCAGCAACAGCGGGCACCGGCGGTGGTTGTGGATGTTCGGGTCTCCCATGGGCGACCCGTAGATGATCATGGTCTGGTCGAGCAGGCTCGAGTCGCCGTCCTGGCTGTTGTGCAGCTTCTCCAGGAGGTACGGCAGCAGGCCCACGTAGAACCGGTTGATGGTGTTGAAGTCGAGGATGGTCTCCTCGTTGTTGCCGTGGTGCGAGGTCGGGTGGAACGGGCTGTCGGTGCCGCTCTCCGGATAGATCCGGTTGGAGGCGTCGCGGCCTGTCTTGAAGGAGAAGACGCGCGTCATGTCGGACTGCAGCGCCAGCACCTGCAGGTCGAACATCATCTGCATGTGCTCGGTGAAGGAGTCCGGCACGCCCGCGGGCGCCTCTGGCAGCTCACGCTGCTCTCCGCTCGAATTCTGAGCCTCGACCATCTGAATGCGGCGCTCGATCTCGCGCACGTTGTCCAGATACTGGTCCATGCGGCGGCGGTCGGTTGCGCCCAGTTCGCGCCTCAGGTAGGCGACTTCACCGACGATCCAGTCGAGGATGCTCGCGTTCTCGCGGCGGCGCGCCTGGCGCTCCTCCGGGGTGCCGCCGGCACCGAAGAGGAGGTCGAAGGCGGTGCGCGGGTCGCGGATCATCGGCAGCGGCTCGCTCGGCGAGGCCCAGCTGATCGAGTCGGTGTAGGCGCACGAGTAGTTGTACGTGCAGCCGCCGGCCTGGTCGAGATCCTCGATGCAGAGCTGCATGGAGGGGAGCGGCGTCTCCTGTCCGAAGCGCTCGGCGAACATCTGGTCGAGCGAGGTGCCGACGTAGAGGTCGGAGCTCTGGGTCTGCTTCGGATGCGCCTGCGTCAGGAAGGTGGCGCTGGAGCGGAAGTGGTCACCGCCGATCTCGGGGCCCGTGAAGGCCTCCGCCATGCGTACGTCGGTGTTGCTGACGATGGTCATATAGCGGCGCCATTCCTCGAGCGGAGTCAGCGCACTCTGGGCTGCGAGCTCGAAGTCGCGCCCGGTCTTCTCCGGCTCCCAGAGGAATTGCTTGGCGCCCCATTCGACGCTGCCGGCAGCTCCGTGTACCACCTCGATCGCGAGGAGACGCGTTTTCCCTTCCGCCAGCTTCCGAGCCGCCCACGGGTTCGCCGCGGGGAGCATGGAGTCGAGCAGCGGAAGTGCCACTGTTGCGCCCATCCCCCGCAGGAAGGTGCGGCGGGCGATGTGCTTGCCGGTGATGAATTGCATTTCAACTCTCCTGAAGCAGGTAATACGACCCGGTTTCCATCATGCGCCGATCCGTCGGGAAGGCGCTTCTGTTAGCGTTCGCTCTCCATCTCTTCTTCGGCCACCACGTCCGCCATCCTCATCCGGAACGGATCGCTCTGGATCACGCTGATGATGAAGGAGGAGATGCGGTAGTCGTGCTCTTCGCCTTCCCGCGCGATCGCGCGCACGGTGGGCTGATCGTGGTATTCTACGCGCCGCCCCAGGGCATACGCCAGTAGGTTTGTGGTGAACGTGCGCACCAGCGGGATGGGCCGCCGCATGAGCGCGGTGCGCAGGTCCTCGGGCGTTGTTAGCGGGGTCCCGTCATAGAGGTTGCCGCGGGTGTCGAGCGCCATGTTGTTCTCACGGATGCGCCACTTCCCGGTCACGTCGAAGTTGTCGAGCGCGAGCCCGATCGGATCCATGAACTGGTGGCAGGCGTGGCAGGTGGGATTAGCCGCGTGGATCTCCATGCGCTCCCGCGTCGTCAGGAAGCGTCCGTCCGTGGCTCCCTCGGTTTCCTCGAGCGCGGGAACGTCGGGTGGCGGCGGCGGTGGCGGTGTCCCCAGCAACACCTCCATCACCCACTTCCCGCGTAGCACGGGAGAGGTGCGCGTACCCATCGACGTCAGCACCAGGATGGATCCCTGCCCCATGACGCCGCCACGACGGCTGTCGGGGTACTCCACACGGCGGAACTCGTCGCCGAGCACGCCCGGAATGCCGTAGTGCCTGGCCAGCCGCTCATTCAAGTAGGTGTAATTGGCGGTGTACAGGTCGAGAATGCTGCGGTCGTCGCGCACGAGACTGTTGAAGAACATCTCCGTCTCGGTGCGCATGGCGTCGGCCAACTGCTGGCTGTAGTTCGGGAACCAGTAGGAGTCCGGGTGCACCTTGTCGAGGTCCTGCAGCCGGAACCACTGGCCGGCAAAGCGAGGCCCGAGCGCCTCGGCCCTGGGATCGGCCAGCATCCGCCGGGTCTGTCTCTCCAATTCCCTGTCGTTCTGGAGCCTTCCGCGCTCGGCAAGGTCGATGAGTTCGGCGTCGGGCTGGGTGCCCCAGAGGAAGGCGGCCATGCGGGTCGCCAGAGCCAGGTCGCTGATCTCGTAGCGCTCACCCGCCTTGATGTCCTCCGGCTGGGTTTCGATGCGGAAGATGAAGTGGGGGCTCGCCAGGATGGCCTGGAGCGCCCGGCGCACCCCCGTCTCGAAGCCGGAGTCACCGGCGCCGTCGTCGTAGAACGCCATCAGTCCGGCCAGGTCGCGCTCGTCCAGGGGACGCCTGTAGGCGGCGCTTCCGATCTGGTCGATGATCTGCTCGGCGCAGGGGCGCTCTCCCTCGGGGGTGGTGGGCCGACAGGTGAAGATGCGGCGGCGCGCCTCCGTCTCGGAAACGCTGGTGACGTTGTACGGGCCGCTGATGATGAGGCTCTTCAGGTGCGGCAGGGTGG
Organism: Gammaproteobacteria bacterium; assembly: GCA_009843625.1. Lineage (GTDB taxonomy): Bacteria > Gemmatimonadota > Gemmatimonadetes > Longimicrobiales > Gaopeijiaceae > BD2-11. Next base: position 6,605 of record VYDD01000468.1, read on the forward strand.
TCTGGCCCGGGCTCCCGCCGGCTCCCCCGGCCAGCGACCACTCCGGCGGCTTGATCAGGTCGTCGTAAGGACCGTCTATACGGCGGACGAACGCGGCGGACACCGGGCGCTGCCCCGCGCGGATGAAGGTCGGGTTGGTCTTGATGGGCGAGCCGCCGCGGAAGTCGGCGCCTCCGCGCGGGAACGGGCCGGCCGCCAGGAGGGCGATGGGCTCTCCGTCGATGGAGATGTCCACGTCCTCGTAGCGCGCGCTGCGCCCGCCCTCGATCACCGGGGTGAGGATGTATTCGCCGTCGGCCGGGAAATCGTGGGTGACCACGATGCCGCCGCGGGTGCCATAGGGCGCACCCTCCACGTACTCCCAGGCGTGCTGGGAGCCGTAGGGCGAGGTGTTGTAGGTGGCGTCGGTGGGATCGACGTTGGGGCTTCCGACCGCCAGGCGGCTGACTTCGCTGGCGGCGTTCAGGTAGGCGTCGAGGTGGGTTGGTGTGAGTGCCTGGACATCGGCGATGTTGTCGAAGTTCTCGCTCATCTGGTCGAGGGGAAGCCAGACGCCCGCGTCCACTTCGATCCCGAGCAGTTCGCGGATGGCGGCCGAGTACTCGGCACGGTTGAGGCGCTGGAAGGTTCGGACACCCGGATTAGGATGGCGCCGGTAGGCGTCATCCACGTTCTTCTCGAGTGTTTCGACAAGCGAAAGCAGAACCTCGGCCTCCGGCCTCGGCATGCCCGGAGGCGGCATCATGCCTGCGCGCAGCTTGCGAATCATGCGTTCCGCGAGCTGGGCATTGTCGGACGCGCCCTCGACGGTGAACTCGGCGAACGAGACGTTGCCGGTCAGCAGTGCGTCGTTGTGGCAGACCTGGCAGTAGGTGCGCACGACCGTGGTGAGTTCCTCCGTGGGCACGGACGCGGCGTGCACCGCATCTGCCGGGGGAAGAGCGTCTCCGCCGGGTGCGATGGGGCCTGAACTCGTGCCGATTCCGGCACCCGTCACCAGGAGGCCTCCGACCAGTAGTGCGCCAGGGTTGAGGATCTTCATATCCGGTGCTCCCGTCCTTGTCCTGCGAACCAACCTGTGATCGCCTGAAACCGCCGCCCGCGGGTGGGGAACCCGGCTGTGGCGCCCGGACACAAGCGCCAGACGCAACCGACCCCTCCCGTACCCTGCATGACCCCCGATCCACGGAAAACGTTGATCCCGAGGGCTCGCGTTCCGTGGGTCGCGGAGACATTTCAACTAGTCTGTCAGAATAATGCGACCCGGCAGTTGCGGCAAGCATGCTTCACCCTGCTCGGAGGCCACGGTTTCGGGCTCGCTTGCGGGGCGAAAAGCGAGAGCCGTATGGTGCTGACGGGCACCCGTCACACACCGAGGAGATGACGATGAACACGGTCCTGAGAACCACATGGCGCCTGCTTCCCCTGGTAGCGGCAATCCTCGCTCTCGCGAGCGCGGGCGGGGCACAGCAGGTCACCCCGGAGGCCTACGAGCAGCTCCGGTATCGACACATCGGGCCGGTGGGCAACCGCCTCGCGGCGGTGGCCGGAGTTGCCGGAGATCCCCTGACCTACTACGCGGGGGCCGCCTCCGGCGGGATCTGGAAGACCAGCGACGGCGGCGAGTACTGGGAGCCCGTCTTCGACGGCCAGGTCGATCACTCGGTCGGGGCGCTCGCGGTGGCGCCCTCGGATCCGTCGATCGTGTGGGCCGGGACGGGTGAGCCCCACATTCGCTCCAACGTCTCGCTCGGCACGGGCGTCTACAAGTCCACCGACGCCGGCAGGACCTGGCGACACATGGGGCTCGGCGAGGGAGGGCCGACGCGCATGTCGCGCATCGTCGTCCATCCGCACGATCCGGACATCGTATACGTGGGAGCGCTGGGTCACGCCCACGGGCCGCAGCAGGCGCGCGGCGTTTTCCGCACCACGGACGGCGGCGATAGCTGGGAGCATGTGCTCTTCGTGGACGAGAACACGGGCGCTTCCAGCATCGAGATGGACCCCTCCAACCCGCGCCGGCTCTTCGCCGGGATGTGGACCGTGGAGGTGCACACCTGGGGACGGGAGAGCGGGGGAGAGGGCAGCGGCATCTACCTCTCGGAGGACGGCGGCGACACGTGGAGGAAGCTCGAGGGCAACGGGCTGCCGGTGCTGCCGGTGGGGAAGACGGACCTCTGTCTGACCCCGGCCGATGCCAACCGGGTATACGCCCTGATCGAGACGGGCGACGGGGTGCCCTGGCACGGGCGCGAGACCGAGAGCGGGGAGTTCTGGCGTTCGCTCGACGGAGGGTCGACGTGGGAGCTGATGAACCACTCCCGCGATCTGGGCGGACGCACCGCGTACTACAACAACTGCTTCGTCAGCCCCGACGATCCCGATGAGGTCTACTTCCAGACCTCAGGGCTTTCCCGCTCCCTGGACGGGGGCGCGACCTACGTCAACCACCAGGGCCGCCAGCGGCCCGGGGGCGACTACCACGACATGTGGATCGACCCGCTGGACGGGGACCGCATGATCGTGGCGAACGACCAGAACGTCTCGGTCTCGATGAACCGGGGCATGTCCTGGCACGCCGCGGAGTTGCCCATCGGCCAGATGTACCACGTGACGGTGGACAACGCGATTCCCTACAACGTGCTCGGCAACCGGCAGGACGGGCCCTCCTTCCGCGGGCCCAGCAACAGCCGCACGGGAGGGTTCGGGGGCATCGGCGGACCGATTTCGCGGTCGGAGTGGGTTACCGTGGGCGGGGGTGAGAGCGGGTTTGCGACCCCCGATCCCGAGGACCCGAACATCGTGTGGTCGAGCGCGTCGGGATCGGGTGCGCGGGGCGGTGTGGTGGTGCGCTGGGACGCCCGCAACCGCCAGTTCCGGGACGTCGAGGTATGGCCCGAGCTGGCCAGCGGCCACCCGGCCAGCGGGGTGCGCTTCCGCTTCCAGTGGACGTTTCCCCTGCCCGTCTCCGCGCACGACCGCAACACCATCTTCGTTACCAGCCAGCACGTGCACCGGACCACCAACGGCGGCCAGAGCTGGGAGATCATCAGCCCCGACCTGACCACCAACGACGAATCGCGCATGGGGATCTCCGGCGGGCTCACCCCGGACAACATCGGGGTCGAGTTCTGCTGCGTGATCTACGCCTTCGCCGAGTCCCCCCTGGACGCCAACGTGATGTGGGCCGGTTCCAACGACGGGCTCGTGCACGTCACGCGGGACGGGGGAGGGAACTGGAGCGACGTGACCGGCAACATCCCCGACCTGCCGCCGGACGGCGTCGTGCGCGGGATTCACGCGTCGGCGTACGAGACCGGGAAGGCCTATTTCGCCATTGAGCACCACCAGCAGGGCAACTTCGAGCCGCACGTGTACCGCACCGACGACTACGGCGAGAGCTTCGAGAAGATCGTCGAGGGCATCGCCGACAGTCCGCTCAGCTACACGCGCGACATCCACGAGGACCCGGTGCGGCCCGGGCTCCTCTATCTCGGCACCGAGAATATCCTCTACGTCTCGTTCGACGACGGGGACAGCTGGCAGCCGCTCATGAACAACATGCCGGTGTCGCCGATGTACGGGATCGAGGTGCAGAAGCACTTCAACGACCTGGTGGTGGGGACCTACGGGCGCGGCTTCTGGATCCTGGACGACATCACGCCGCTGCAGCAGTTGAGTGCGGAGGTCGCGGGGTCGGCGGCGCACCTGTTCGCTCCGCGCGATGCCTACCGCTTCCGCGCCATCACGGCTGCGCGCTCCATGCCCAACGACCAGTCCGACGGCGATAATCCGCCCTACGGCGCTTCGATCAACTACTGGCTGGGCGACGGCAGCGCGGGCGGGGCGATGATCCACATCGCCGATGCGGCCGGGAACCCGGTGCGTTCGCTGGAGGGTCCGGGGCAGGCTGGGATCAACCGGGTGTGGTGGGACCTGCGGGACGAGCCGTCACCGGAGATCGTGTTCCGCACCAGGCCGCTCTACGCCGACTGGGTGGACCTTGGCGACGACCGCACGCGCTCCGGCGGACAGGGGCTCTCGATGCTGATGCCGCCGGGCACCTACACCGTGACACTCGAGGTGGACGGGCAGCCCGGCCAGTCGCAGGAGCTGCGCGTGCACAAGGATCCCAATTCCAGCGGAACCGAGGCGAACATCCGGGCGCAGCTGGCGATGTTCTCGGACATCCGGGCCGACTACGCGGAGGTGACGTCGATGGTGAACCGCATCGAATGGGTGCGGCGTCAACTCTACGACCTGCAGGCCGTGCTGGAGGACCGGGGCGGGGCCGACGAGATCCTCGCTGCAGCGGCCGAGCTGGACGAGAACCTCATTGCGGTCGAGGACAACCTGGTGCGCCTGATCACCACGGGCACGGGGCAGGACGGGGTGCGCTGGGCACCCAAGCTGGCGGAGGAGTTGCGCTACCTGTCCGGGGCGATCATGAACGGGGACTTCCCGCCGACGGATCAGGCGGGTGAGGTCCAGCGGCTGCTGAATGCGGAGGTGCTGGAGTACCGAACTCAGGTGAACGAGCTGTTCGAGGGGGAGATCGCGGACTTCAACCGGCGCCTGCTGGCGAGCAACCTGTCACCGCTGATTTCCGACGGGTGATCGCGCGCGCATGACTTCGAGGATCCGGCCCCGGGCATCGCGGAGTGTGTCCGGGGCCGGCGTCAGGTTCCACCGCGGGACCGCCAGGTCTCGACCAGGATGACGCCGTTGGCCGCGTCGGGGTAGAGCGACGCGGCGGAGGGGCCGCGCAACACGCGAATCCTGCGGACCTCGGTCGCGGAGAGGTCCTCCAGGTACACGATGTCCGCTCTCGCGCCATCGATGTAGATCGAAGGCATGTTGCTCTGCGAGACGGAAGCGTTGCCGCGGATGCGTATTTCGCTGCGCGTGGAGCCGCCGCTGGCATCCGTGCGCACCGTAAGCGAGGGGACCCGGGCGGTGAGCAGCTCCAGGGCGTTGCGCGCCGAATCCGAGTCGTCGGGAATGATCTCGGTGAAAATCCCGCCGTCCTGCACTTCGACTTCGGGCCGGTCCGCGACGACGCGAAGCTCGTCCAGCAGAAAGGCCATGGGAGAAAGCGGAAACTGCACGAAGGTCACGTCGTTCGCGCGGACCTCCACCTCACCCACGATGGCGATGTAGCCGAGCTGTTCAACCCTCACGGAGATGTTTCCGGGCGGCACGTCGCGCAGCGAGAAATGGCCGTCATCATTGGTGACGCTCGTGAGTTCGTGGCTTACCACCGTGACGGTGGCGCCCACGACGGGCTCAAGAGTGACGTTGTCCACAACCTCGCCCACGATGGAGCCGCCGGCCTGGCACAGCACCGGCGATACAGCCGCCAACAGGGCGACCGCTGCCGAAGAAAACGGGATCGACAGACGGTTCATCGGGTTTCTCCTTCGCGAAACCTGCCGGATGCCGGCGTCGCTCCGGCGAGATCGACACCAACTTCGGCTGACGCACATCAACCCGGGGCATTAGCGGGATACCTCCAGGTTCATGGAATTACCCTTGGAACCGGTGATTCGTTTCCGGGACACCCGGGCTTGAGGCCGGTACCAAAGCAACCGGGGGAGGGT
>VYDD01000297.1 GCA_009843625.1 Gammaproteobacteria bacterium
TTGTGCGTATCGGCAGGACGAACCGGCAGCACGTCCCGCGCCCACCCGGGCGTCACCACCCGCGCCCCGAAGGTTCCGGGAGGCACCGGTGGAAACCCGATCTCCACAGCCACCAGGCGACCGGCATGCGCGCGCCCGGGCCCGAGCAGGGAGCCCAGCTTGGGCCACCCGAAGGCCACCGTCACGTCGGCCCGGGCAGCCTCCCCGGGGAGGGCCCCGGTATCGGCGTCGACCCCGGAAGGAATGTCGAGAGACACGAGCGGCCTGCCGGCCCGGTTCATGCCCTCCAGTATGCGCGCCTGGGGAGTTCGGGGCGCGCCCGAAATCCCCGTGCCGAGCACCGCGTCCACAAGCACGCCGGCCGACGCGGCCGCGCGCGCGATCTCACCACGGGCGCGCTCGTCACCCGCGTCCAGCGTGGGTAACGGCCACTCGTGCAGAAGGTGCGCATCCGGGGGTTTCGCCGACGCCCGGACAACCGTGACCGGCCGGCCCCAGCCCGCCAGCGCGCGCGCCAGGGCGAGGCCGTCGCCGCCATTGTTGCCCGACCCCGCGAACACGACCACCGATCCCCGTGCAAAGATGCGCTCGAGCACCAGGGCGGCCGATCGTCCCGCGTTCTCGATGAGGGTCCGGCCGGGAACCCCCAGTTGGTCGATGGCGAAGCGATCGAAGGATGCCGCTTCGCTGCCGGTGGGAGCGTGGACATCAGGATCGCCGAAGAGGATCCTCGAACGACCGCGACGGCCTCTGGAGGAAGCGCCGCGGTTGCCGGTCACGCGTGGCGCCATCGGGAAGTGCAGGAGGGACTACTTGTAGCTCTGAGTGATGTTGCGCCCGAAGGTGATCTCTCCGTTGTCGATCCTGATGTTGAAGCCACAGTCGGGATTGGAACAGACCCACGCCTTGTATCGGATCGGGGCGCCCTCGCGTCCGTAGTCGGACATCGGGAGCAATAGCCCCGTATTGCATTTGAGACAGGAAGGAAAGCTCTGCTCTTCGGACATTGTCCAGTCCCCTCTCGGATGGTCTCGAAGAGACGAGACCTGTTGAGTTCGTTAGGCTGGAGCGAGGGCTAGGCCCTGCCCCACGGGTAGTTGTGCTCGAAAGCGTCCTCGAAATCGTACACGCCCCTGAAATCCTCGGGAGAATCCTCTTCCTGTTTCAGGAGAATCCCGCAGTCGACCAGATCGAAGACGATCTCACCCAGGTCTTCCGTGGCGTGGACGCCCCAGTGTTCCAGAACCGTGCGCGCCATCGGGCCATATTGCTCGAGAGCGAGACGCCTTACTCCCTGCGCGAGTTCCGTGCCGGAGATATGGCGCCGCTTTTCGAGCGAGTCCGAGACCGACTGCAGGGCGGAGAGTACAAACAGGTACGCCTTGACATGGAAACGCGGGTTGCGTCCATCGAGCCGTACCATGACATCGTCGCCAATCTGCGGGTCGTTCATGGGAGAAATCTGGAGCGATTCCACGGAGAGCGCCAGCCCCGGCCATGCGGGGTAACAGGACGTTTCCCGTTGCAGGACATGATATTGCGGCCCTGCCTGCAAACCCGGCCGAAGTCAGCCGACCGGAACGGTCTCCTTCCGGAGCGGGAAGGACGCGCTCATTTCGCGCACTCGGCCACGCACTTCTCCAAGCACCTCGTCGTCCTCGGGACGAAGCAGAACCCGGGCCATCCAGCCGGCAATGAGGCGCATCTCGTCGATCCCCATGCCGCGGCTGGTGAGCGCGGACGTCCCGAGCCGAATCCCGGACGTGACCAGCGGCGACCGGTACTCCCCGGGGACCGTGTTCTTGTTGACGGTGATGCCCACGCGCGCAAGCGCCGCCTCGGCCTGCGCTCCCGAGAGGCCGTCCTGTCCGAAGTCGACCAGGATCAGGTGGGTGTCGGTGCCGCCGCTGACCAGGCGGAACCCGTGTTCCATGAGCTGGGCCCCCAGGGCTCGCGCGTTTGCCACCACCTGCCGCGTATAGAGCGAGAATTCCGGCGCCAGCGCCTCCCGGAACGCGACCGCCTTGGCAGCGATCACGTGCATCATTGGGCCCCCCTGGGAGCCCGGAAACACCGCCCGGTCAACGGCGCGCGCGTGTTCGGCGGGCGCCAGAATGAGACCGCCGCGGGGTCCGCGCAACGTCTTGTGCGTGGTCGTGGTCACCACGTGAGCGTGCGGAATCGGACTGGGATGCACGCCGGTGGCCACGAGCCCCGCGATGTGGGCCATGTCGACCATGAGGAACGCGTCCACTTCGCGCGCGATTTGCCCGAAAGCGGCGAAATCAAGCGTGCGCGGGTAGGCGCTGGCGCCCGCGACGATCAGGCGGGGGCGTTCGGAGCGCGCCTGCTCGCGCACGATGTCATAGTCGATGAAGCCATCCGACTCGCGCACGCCGTAGGACGATACCCGGAACCACTTTCCGCTCACGTTGACCGGGGATCCGTGCGTGAGATGGCCGCCGTGGCTGAGTTGCATGCCCAGAAAACGGTCTCCGGGCCTGAGGAACGCGAGAAAGGCCGCCAGGTTGGCCTGTGCCCCGGAATGAGGCTGAACGTTCGCATGGTCGGCTCCGAAGAGCGTGCAGGCGCGTGCCCGGGCCAGGCTCTCGACCACGTCGACGTGCTCGCAGCCGCCATAGTAGCGACGTCCCGGGAGTCCTTCCGCGTACTTGTTGGTGAGCACCGAACCCGTCGCCTCCAGGACCGCCCGCGACGCGAAGTTCTCGCTGGCGATCATCTCCAGCTGATCGCGCTGACGCGCCTCTTCGGCGTGGACGGCCTGATGTATCTCGGGGTCGAAACGACGCAGGTGATCGGTGGACAATGTCTCGCTCGGGTCAGGTGCTCATGGAAACCGCCCGCCGGGCACGTGAGCCGTGCTCGGCGCTGCCGGGGCGGCGGGCATCCGTCAGTATCTGCAGGGCGACGCGGTTCGCGGCTTCGGCGGCCGTGATGCCATCCTCGCGGGCGCGCTGGAAAACGCTCAGCACGACGTCGTAGATCCCGGCGGCCTTTCTTCTGGTGCGCTCAACAGACCAGCCGTGCAGCTCGCCGTACACGTTGATGAGCCCTCCGGCGTTGATCACGTAGTCGGGAGCGAACAGGATGCCCCTCTTCTGAAGAGCGTTGCCATGCCTCGGCTCGGCCAACTGATTATTGGCCGAGCCCGCGACGATGTCCACGCGCAGGCGTGCGACCGTCCGGTCGTTGATCACCCCGCCCAGTGCGCATGGGGCGAAGATGTCCGCCGGGACGTCGTAGATTGCCTCCGCGGCGACCGCGGTGGCGCCGAACTCGTGCACCGCGCGCTCAACGCTGCGGGGGTTGACGTCGGCGATCGTGAGTCTGGCGCCTTCGGCCGCGAGTTCGGCGCACAGTTGATACCCGACGTGTCCCACGCCCTGGACGGTAACGTGCCTGCCCTCCAGGCAGGGATCGCCGTAGCGCTCCTGCGCGCACGCCCTGATGCCCTGGTAGACACCGTGGGCCGTGGCGGGAGAGGGATCGCCCGAACCTCCGCGAATCCCGGCCACCCATCGGGTTTCCGCGCGTACGAACTCCATGTCGTCCACGGAGGTGCCGACGTCCTCCGCGGTGATGTAGCGCCCGCCCAGAGACTCCACGGCGCGGCCGTGGGCCCGGAACAGCCGCTCCCGGTCGCGCGGGCGTTCATCCGCCAGGATGACGGACTTGCCCCCTCCGAGTTTCAGGCCCGCGATGGCCGCCTTGTAGGTCATGCCGCGCGCGAGGCGAAGGGCGTCGGTCAGGGCGTCCGCCTCGCTGGCGTACCTCCACAGGCGGGTGCCGCCCAGAGCGGGACCCAGCGTCGTGTCGTGGATGGCGATGATGCCCCGATAGCCCGCCTCGGGCTCCGCCCAGAAGACCAGTTGATCGTGGCGGCAGGCCGCCATCTCCTCGAATATATGCATGCTCAATTCCTTTTCTGTCGTCGCACCACCCCGCGCCAGGACCGGTGCGAGGCTGCTCACCCGGTTGCGACGGTGGCCTCGAAACCGCGCGCCGCGATCATGCGCAATACTTCGCCGGTGGCCTCACAGATGCCCGTGCCGCTGGCGTCGCGCATCAGCTTCTCGACGGGATAGTCGCGCATGTAGCCATACCCGCCGAAGATCTGAACCGCTTCCCGGGCAACCGACACGGCCGCGTGGCTCGCCGCCCATCTCGCCATGTCCGGGGTCGCCGTCAGGCCGGGGCGGTCCGTCCAGGAGGCCAGGCCGACACCTCCCTCCGCGCCCGGTGCTTCGAGGGCGACGGCGGTCTCCCGCACCAGGGCGCGGGCCGCCGCAATACGGGTCGCCATTCCGGCGAGCTTGTGCCGGATAGCTCCGAACGCCGTGAGCGCGCGCCCGAACTGCTCGCGCTCGCGCGAGTACCGGGCGGCGTGCTCGAAGGCGGCCTGCGCGATGCCCAGGGCGACCGCCGCGCCGCCCAGGCGGGACAGGGGCAGCGCCTGAGCCGCATACTCGTCTCCGAGCCGCGGGCTCCCGATCACCCGGTGCGCGGACACCGCTACGCCGTCGAGCTCGACATCGACGATCTCGGCCGCGCAAAGGCCAAGGGTCTCGCGGCGGCGTACAACGCGATATCCGGGTGCGGAGGTGTCCACCAGGAACACGCCGGCGCCGCCCGTTCCGCCTTGCGCGGCCGGGCGAGCGAAGACCATGGCCGCTCCAGCTCTGTTGCCGTCCACCACCCAGGGCTTGCGGCCGTCGAGCCGCCAGCCGTCGCCGGCCGGGGTGGCGATGGCATCGCCGGCGTCCTCGGCGCCCGCCGCCCCGAGTTCCCCCAGGGCGAACGCGACCAGGCGCTCCCCGGACGCGATGCCGGGAAGAAGCTCGTGTTGCAGGTCCTCCGACGCATGCCCGAGCAGGAGGCTTGTGACTGGGCCATTCTGCATCGATACGGAAAGCGCCAGGCTCCCGTCTCCACGGGCGAGCTCCTCCGTCGCCGCCAGGCAGGTGGACAGGTCGAGCCCGAGGCCGCCGAACGCCTCCGGAATGCCCATCCCCAGGAAGCCGAAATCGGCGAGCATCCCGAGGACATCCCCGTCCAGGCGGCGGTGCTCGTCCCAGCCCGCGGAGCGCGGCCGAATCTCGCCGTCCGCGAACTCCCGGGTCATCTCCCGGATGGATCGCTCCTCCGGGGTCATGGAGCACCGTGCGTGGCGGAGGCGTCCCGGAGCCCGTCCCCACACGCGGAACTGGCCGAAGCACCGGCGCCGGCCGGCCTTCGCGGGGCGAAGGCGCTACTCATGGGAATAGAATCCACGCCCGCTCTTGCGCCCCAGCCAGCCGGCCGCCACGTACTTGCGAAGCAGCGGGGCGGGACGGTAGCGGTCGTCGCCCAGCTCCCGGTGCAGCACTTCCAGGATGCCGAGACAGGTGTCGAGCCCGATCAGATCGGCCAGCGCAAGCGGTCCCATGGGATGATTCATCCCCATTCGCATGACTGCGTCGATCGCCTCCGCCTCGGCGACGCCCTCCGTGAGGGCGAAGATCGCCTCGTTGATCATCGGCATGAGGATGCGGTTGGAGACGAAGCCCGGGAAGTCGTTCACCTCCACGGGGGTCTTGCCCAGGCGGGTCGCCAGTGCCACCACCGCCCGCACGGTCTCGTCGCTGGTCCGGAGCCCGCGCACCACCTCCACAAGGCGCATGACCGGCACGGGGTTCATGAAGTGCATGCCGATGACGCGGTCGGGGCGGGCCGTGCGGGCGCCCATCGTCGTGATGGAGATCGATGACGTGTTGGACGCCAGGATCGCGCCGGGCGGGGCGAGCCGGTCCAGCTCGGCGAAGAGGCGATACTTGAGCGAGGCGTCCTCGGGAGCCGCCTCAACGGCAAGTTCCGCGTCGGCAACGGCCCGGGCGAGGTCGTCGGTCGCCTGGATCCGGGCAAGCGCGGCGGTCTTCTCGTCCGCCTCAAGTCGACCCGACCGGAGTTGGCGGTCCATGTTGCGCGCGATGTTCGCCGTGCCCCGCGCGAGCGCTTCCTCCGCGATGTCGTAGAGGGCCACGTCGAGCCCGGCAACGGCCGCGACGTGGGCGATGCCGTTTCCCATCGTCCCGGACCCGATCACGGCAATGCGTCGTATGGGCTTCGTTTCCGCCATCAGGATGCTCCGGGAGTCAGCGATCGTCGCGAGCCCGGGACCTCAGCCGGAGTGCGATCGCCATGGCCAGCAGCAGTTCGATCGAGTCGCCGAGCGCGAAGGGCAGCACGGCGTTGCGGAATACCGCCGTGGGAGCAGCGCCCGTAAGCAGGGCCAACTGGGCCGCGCCCGCCAGGTAGATGACCAGAAGTCCCGCCACCAGCGCCAACAGGATGCGCGGGGCGCCCGCGTCCCGGGGGCCGGCCAGCCAACCGCAGAGGCCGGAGGCCAGGGGAAAGGCGAGGATGAAGCCGCCCGTGGGGCCGACGAGGGCCGCCGGCCCGGCCGGGATCGCGGCGAACACCGGTGCGCCGCCCACCCCGAGCAGCACGTAGGCGGCCATGCTCGCGGCTCCCGCCGATGGCCCGAGCACGAGGCCGGACAGGAGCACGAAGAGCGGCTGCAGGGTCATCGGGACCGGCGTCCAGGGCACCGGCACCGCCACGTAGGCGCCCGCGGTGGTGAGCAGGACGAAGAGCCCCGCAGTCAGCGTCCGCCGACCGCTGGCGAGCGACGCCATGCGTACCAGAATTCCCTGTCCCTGACTCAACTCTACAGTCCGCATCCTGACTCTCCCCGTGTTTGTGCTATGTCAGCAGGTTTCGTGCCGCCTCCCGGATCCCCGCGGGTCGGAGGATGGGCGGGCCGACCCTCCCACACCCGGTGCTCGCGCGGTCACGCACGCTCAACCGCGAGCGCGACTGCGTTGCCGCCCCCGAGGCAGAGGGTGGCCAGACCTGTCGCGGCATCCCGGTCCTCCATCGCATGCACGAGCGTGACCAGGATGCGGGCGCCCGAAGCGCCGATGGGGTGACCCAGCGCGACGGCGCCGCCGTTCACGTTTACCCGGTCCGCGTTCAGGCCCAGGGCGTCGATGTCCGCGAGCGCCTGAACCGCAAAGGCCTCGTTGATCTCCAAGAGATCGTAGTCGTCCGCCGCCTTGCCCTCCGCTTCCATCACCTTGCGCACGGCGAAGATGGGCGCGAAGAAGAGGTCGCGCGGTTCCGTGCCCGCCGAAGCGTAGGCGGTGACGCGGGCGGCCACCGGCAGGCCGTGTGCCCGGGCGAATTCCATGGATGCGACCACCAGGGCGGCACCGCCATCGTTCAACCCCGGCGCGTTTCCGGCGGTGACCACCAGCTCATCGACGTCGTCCGGAGCGTCGCGGGCGAAGGCGGGACGCAGCCTGGCAAGCGCCTCCAGTGAAGTGGCGCGCCGGGGTCCCTCGTCGGTATCGACCACGGTCGCGCCCCGGCGGGCCGGTACCTCCACCGGCACGATCTCGCGCCGAAACCGTCCTCCGTCGATGGCGTCCACCGCCTTGTGGTGCGACCCCAGCGCGAACTCGTCGGCCCTCTCCCGCGTGATGCCCGCCCGGGTCGCCGTGTATTCCGCATGACCGCCCATGTGGCGGCCCTCGAAGGAACACCAGAGACCGTCGTGAATGAGGCCGTCGCTGACCTCCTGATCTCCGAACTTCACGCCCCCGCGGTGCCCGCGCAGATAGTAGGGCACGTTGGACATCGACTCGAAGCCGCCCGCCACGACGGCGCGCGCGTCTCCCGCCCGAATCGCCTGGGCCGCCAGCATCACCGCCTTCAGTCCGGAGCCGCACACCTTGTTCACGGTGACGGAGGGGATGGTCGCGGGCAGGCCGGCGTTCACCGCGGCCTGGCGGGCGGGCGCCTGCCCTTCTCCGGCCGAAACCACGTTGCCCATGAGCACCTCGTCGATGGCGGACGGATCGACGCCGGAGCGTTCCACCGCCGCGCGCACGGCGACGGCTCCGAGCGCGGGTCCGGGCAACGGGGAGAGACCGCCCAGAAAACGGCCGATGGGGGTGCGGGCGGATCCAAGGATGACGGGGATTCGGGATTCGTCGTTCATGTAGGTCCTCCAAATCTAGATCAATCCGTCGACCGGGTCACGCCCTTCCGGACCGACGAGGAGTTCGTGGAGCGCCGGAAGGTCGCGGACCCCCTTCCGCTCCGTCTCCTCCAGAAGATGTTTCAGGATCTCGGCCGCGGCGCGCGCGTCGCCCAGGGCGCGGTGACGCCCGTGCACCTCGACGCCGAAGCGGCCGCACAGGGCGTCGAGATGATGGCGCCGCTGTGATGTCAGCAGCCGGCGCGACAGTTGCTCGGTGCATAGCCGCTGCACGCGCGGAGCGTCCCCGAGCGCCTCGCGCAACTGCCCGCCGACGAAAGCCCAGTCGTGGTCGGCGTTGTGGGCTGCGAAGACGCGGTGCTCGAGCCGCCTCCGGATCTCGCCGGCGATGTCGCGGAACCGGGGCGCCGCAGCCACCCTGGTTGCGCTGATGCCGGTCAGGCGGGTTACTGAAGCGCCGATCGCTCGCTGCGGGTTGACGAGACTCTGGAACTCCCGGGTCACGACGCCTTCGCGCAGTTCAACGATGGCCAGCTCGATGATGCGGTGGCCCTCCCCGTAGGCGCCTCCGGTCGTCTCCACATCCACCACCGCGTAGTCCAGAAAGCCGAGCGACGAACGTACTCCGGCCAGGCCCGGGGTCAACTGCCAGCGGCCCTCCGGATCGAGGCGAAACCTGGGATCGGGCCCCAGCAGCGACGCGATCAGCGCGGGCGACTCCTGCCCGAACGCGCGCAGCTGTTTCGCCCGCCGGACGAGCTCGTTCGGGTGAAGAGGACCGTCGTCGAGCAGCCCTGCGATCGTCTCGACCCATGATCGCCGGGCCGCGCTCATGTCCGCTCCAACATCTTCGCCAGCCGGACGAAGTCTTCGGGGGCGAAGGTCTCGGGGCGGCGCGTCAGGTCCAGCCCGCTACGCGTCTCCACCTGCGCCACCTCCCGGCGGCTCAGGCGATAGGCCGGATCGTCCCGGAGAATCCGCTGAAACTGTTTGCGGCGGCGCTGAAAGGCCGCACGGGTGAGGACGCGCACGGCCTTCTCCCGCGCGGCGGAAGCCCGGGGTGGGTGGAAGGGCCGAATGCGCACGACCACGGAGTCGACCCGCGGGACAGGGCGAAACGCCGTCCGCCGCACGCGCAGGACGCGCTCCACCCGCGCCACCACCCGGACCCCCACCGACAGCGCCCCGTAGGTCCGGGAGCCCGGAGCCGCCAGCATGCGTTCACCGACTTCCTTCTGCACCATGACGACGATCTCGGCCGGCCGCGGGCGCTCGAGAAGCCGAAAGACGATCGGTGAAGTGCGGTTGTAGGGAATGTTGCCGATCACCTTGAGCGCGCAGATATCCTCGGCCAGCGCCGCGATGTCGGTGTCGAGGATGTCCCCCTGCACGAGGGTCACCTGCGGGTGCCCCTCCAGTTCCCGTGCGAGGCGGTCGGCCAGCTCGCGGTCGAGCTCCACGAGCACGAGGCGACGCGGCAGATCGACGAGATGGCGGGTGAGCGCGCCGGTCCCGGGTCCGATCTCCAGCACCTCGTCGGTCGCCTGCACATCGAGCGCCCTGACGATGGCCCGCTGAAGGTTGGGGTCCACCAGGAAGTTCTGGCCGAGGGAACGCTTCGGCCGCACGTCTCAGAGCCTCAGGGCGAGGGCGGTGCGGTCGTCGGCGGGTATCGCGCGCGTCGGTTCGGCGGCAAGCCGGAAGAGCGACTCGACGATGGCAGCCGGACCCCGGTCGACCTGCTTCCGCGCCTCCGCAAGCACCGCCTCCTCCCCGCTGCGCGAACCGCTGGTGGCCAGCGAGTCCGAGAGGCCGTCGGTGAACAGAAACAGCAGATCCTCTCCCGCGACCCAGGGCACGCTGGCTTCGGAATAGGAACCGGGCCCGGCGATCCCGACCGGTGGGTCGGTGGCCGCCAGCCGCCGCTCCCTCCTGCCCCGCCGGAAGGCGAAGGCGTGTGGGTGGCCCGCATTGGAATACACCAGTTCGCCCGCGGCGGGATCCAGCACGCCGTAGAACAGGGTGAGGAACATCTCGGTGGTCTCGAGCTCGTCGCGCAGCGCGTCGTCCACGTGGCGGAGCACCTCCGCCGGACTCTCCGTCTCGCCCGCGAAGATGGATGCGGCCGAAAGGGCCAGCGCCATGATGAGGGCCGCGGGGAAGCCGTGGCTCGACACGTCGCCGATCATGACGCCGAGCCGGCCGCCGGAGAGCTTGATGAAGTGGTAGAAGTCGCCCCCCACCTGCTCCGCCGGCTGCACCTCCGCGGCTACCTGGCTCAGCCCCAGCTGATCGACCGGCTGAAGCAGCCGCATCTGAAGGTTGTGGGCCAGCTCCATCTCGTGCGCCATCCGGTCCCGCGCCCGGCTCTCGCGAAAGAGCCGATGATTCTCGAGCGCCGCGCCGATCTGGCTGGCGATGGCGGTCAGCAGCTTGCGGTCCCCGGCCGAGAAGGTGCCGCTTCCCCTGCGCCCGAACAGGTTGATGACACCGACCGTGCGCGCCTGCCCCGCCTGCGGCGCGTACTGGATGGGTACCAGGAGGGCCGATTCGGAGCGCAGGTTGGGGGCGGTCGTTGGATGCCGGCTGTCGTCGCCGGTGCTGATGATCGCCTCCCGCTCCCGGAACACCCGCGCGGTGAGCATTTCCCCCGCGGGATCGAGCGGCCCTTCCAGTCCGGCGATTCCTTCGGCGGCAACCTGGTGCAGCAGTCCGTCGCCGGCATCGTAGACCCACAGCGACCCGCGGCGGGCTCCCAGAACGTCGCATACCTCGTTGAGGATGACGCGTGCGGCCTCTCCCAGCTCCAGGATCGAACCCAGGATCTCGCTGATCGAGTAAAGCAGGTTGATTTCCTCGTAGCGCGCGGACAACTCGCCGCTGAGGAAGCTGATTTCCTGTTCCGAATCCAGGACCCGGATCAGCTGCGAGCAGACGAGATCGACGGCCGGCGCCAGGGTCGGATCCGCGGGACGGATTTCAAGCTCCAGGCTACGGCCCTCGCGGGTGCTCAGTCGCCGCGTCAGGGCCTCGTCCTGCTCGCTGGCCGGCAGGTCGGTCCCGGCTTCCTCCGGATACATGCGGCGACCGGAGACCAGATCGCGCACGCTCAGCCGCCACGGGAAGCTCCCGGCAAACTCGTCCAGCGTTGCGCGGGCCGGCTGAGGCAGCCGCGGAGGTCCGGGCCCGCTCATTCGCGTCGTACCTGATCGCGTCTCAGCAGCAGAGTGACGGAGTTGCCCCGCTCGTTGAAGGAGACTTCGTCCAGCAGTTTGCGCATCAGGAAGATCCCGCGTCCGTCGGGCTTCAGGAGCCTCTCGGGCGTGGTCGGATCCGGGATGTCCTCATAGTCGAAACCCGGTCCTTCATCCGTTACCCGGGTGATGATGGCCTTGGCCGTGATCGTCAGTTCCACGCGCACGCGCTTCGACCGATCGGCGCCGTTGCCATACAGCATCGCGTTGGAGAGCGCTTCCGCAAGCGCCACGCGAAGATTCAGGCGGACGCGGCTGGCCCTTCGCTCGAGCTCGATGATGCGATGGCAGCGCGCGACCACCTTCTCGACGGCGTCCTCGATGCGGAGGACGTCGCTCGGGAGGTGGAAGATCAGCTCCGGATCCATGGGCCGCCGCTGGGCATGGAGCCTCTCGAACGAAACTCAGCCGTCCCGGAGGCCCTCTTCGCGGGAATCCACGATGGTGAAAAGGGTGTCGAGCTTGGTGAGCTGGAAGAGGGTGCGCAGGTCATCGTTGAGCGCGGCCAGCCGGAGTTCCCCACCCTGCTCCCGCACCTTCTTGGACAAGGACACCAGCACCCCAAGTCCGGACGAGTCGATGTAGCCGGTTTCGGCAAAGTCGACAAGGAACTCCCGGTCCCCGGTCCGCAGCCGCTCGAGCACGACGTGTTTGAGCTCCTGGCGGTTCGCAACAATGAGGTGTCCGGTTACGCTGATGATGGTGATCGCGCCGGATTGTTCTACGATAAAGGGCATGCCGGGCTCCGCGTTTTTCTGATGGAATCCGCGCTGGATCCGCCGACGGCGTGGAAGGTCGGGCGAAGTGCGGGGCAGTTTACTTGCAGGCGGCGG
>VYDD01000345.1 GCA_009843625.1 Gammaproteobacteria bacterium
CCGCCACCCTCACCGAGGTTGTGGCCCGGTACTGCCAGGTCTGCCATAACGACGCGCTCCTGACCGGCAACATGACCCTGTCCGGCTTCCAGGTTGAGGCGGCCGCGCAGAGGGCCGAGACGGCCGAGCGCATGATCCGCAAGCTGCGTGCCGGCATGATGCCCCCGCCCGGCATGCCCCGTCCCGCCGGCGACACCCTGCTGGCCCTGGCCGAGACGCTCGAAAACACCATAGACGATGCCGCGCGCCGCAACCCCAACCCCGGGGGGCGCGCCTTCCGGCGGCGAAACCGGGCGGTATACGCGCAGTCGGTGAAGGACCTGCTCGGCCTCGACATCGACGCCGGCGAGTACCTTCCTCTGGACACCAAGAGCGCCAACTTCGACAACATCGCCGACGTGCAGATGCTCTCGCCGACGCTGCTCGAAGCGTACCTCAACGCGGCCAGCGAGATCAGCCGGCTGGCGATCGGAGACCGCGAGGCCTCGCCGCGGGAGGTGGCCTACAAGGTCGAGAAGCGCGCATCGCAGCTCGTCCACGTGGAGGGCACGCCATACGGGTCGCGTGGCGGCATCGCCATCAACCACACCTTCCCGGCGGACGGGGAATACGTGTTCTGGATGCAGTTCCACGGCGTGGGCGGCAGGGCGACCGGCGAGAAGATCGAGGTCTCCTTCGACGGCGAGCGGGTGGCCCTCCTGGACGTGAACCTGCGCGGAGGAACGGAGAACGAGCAGCAGGGCCGGGAGATGGTCACCGACCCCATCTTCGTGCGCGCCGGTCCCCGCAGCGTTTCCGCCTCGTTCGTCAGGACCTTCGAGGGGCCGGTGGAGGAAGTGCGCGCGCCTCTCGGCCGCGCCGTCAACAGCGGCTGGCCCGACCTGGCGCTCACCACGGTGCCGCACCTGCGCGAGTTCGCGGTGCGTGGCCCCAACAACGTTACGGGCGTATCGGAGACGCCGAGCCGGCAGAAGATCTTCAGTTGCCGTCCAACCTCTCCCGAAGAGGCGCCCACGTGCGCCCGCAGCATCTTCTCGCGCCTGGCCACCGACGCCTACCGGCGTCCCGCCACCGACAGCGACATCGCCGACCTGATGGCCTTCTACGAGATCGGAGCCGATGAGGGAGGTTTCGAACGCGGCATTCGCTTCGCGCTTCAGGCGCTGCTGGCGAGCCCGCACTTCGTATTCCGCTTCGAGGAACCGCCCTCGGGCACGCGCGCCGGCGAGCAATACGAGCTCGACGGGGCCGCCGTCGCCTCGCGGCTATCCTTCTTCCTCTGGGGCTCTCCGCCGGATGAAGAGCTGATGGAGGCGGCGCGCCGCGGGAGGCTGGACGACGCAGATGAGCTCGAGCGGCAGGTCCGCCGAATGCTGGCGGATCCCCGCTCCGAAGCGCTCTCGACCCGCTTCGCATCGCAGTGGCTGCGCCTGCAGGACCTGGACAAGGTGGCGCCGGACATCTACACCTTCCCGTACTTCGATCTGACGCTGTCGGACGCGATGAGGCGCGAGACGGAACTCTTCTTCCAGAATCTGGTGCAGGAGGACCGCAGCCTGCTCGAAATCCTCACCGCGGACTACACCTTCGTGAACGAGCGGCTCGCCGCCCACTACGGCATCCCCGATGTCGCGGGCAACAGCTTCCGGCGCGTCGCGTACCCGGACGACCGCCGCAGCGGGCTCCTCGGGCAGGGCAGCATCCTCATGCTCACCTCGATGGCGAACCGCACGTCGCCCGTGCTGCGCGGCAAGTGGGTCATGGAAGTGCTTCTGGACTCCCCGCCTCCGCCTCCTCCGCCCGACGTTCCGGCGCTCGAGGCCACCGAAGGCACCGAGGAGGGCAAGGTCCTGACCACGCGCGAGCGCATGGAGAAGCATCGGGCCAGCCCGGTGTGCCAGGCCTGCCACCAGTTCATGGATCCCATCGGGCTGGCGCTCGACAACTTCGACGTGACCGGGGAGTGGCGGGTGCGCGAGTACGGGATGCCGCTCGACACCCGCGGCACCTTCTACGACGGAACCACCGTGGCGAGCCCGGGCGACCTGCGCGACGTGCTCCTCAAGCGCCCCATTCCGATCGTGCGCGCCTTTGCCAAGAACCTGATGGCGTACGCGCTCGGGCGCCGCGTCATGCATTACGACCAGCCTGCGATCCGCGAGATCACGCGCGAGGCGGAGGCCAACGACTACCGGATGTCGTCGTTCATACTGGGCGTGGTCCAGAGCGACGCATTCTCCATGAAGCGTACGGATGCGCTCCTCACGGAGGAGACGTCATCCAACTGAAGAAGGGCTGAACGTCCTGGGAGGCAAACTGATGAACTTCCTCACCGGCAAACACATCCACCGGCGTACCTTCCTGCGCGGGATGGGCGGATCTCTCGCGCTCCCGCTCCTGGACGCCATGGTGCCCGCGGGCGCGGGATGGGCCCGGGCTTCGGCCAACCTGGAGAAAACCCGCTTCATCGCCGTCGAGATCGTGCACGGCGCCTCCGGGTGCACGGAGTGGGGAGCGACCCAGAACCTGTGGTCGCCCGCGAAGACCGGCCGCGACTTCGACCTGAGCCCCACGGCCATGAAGTCGCTCGCCCCCTTCCAGGACTACCTCACCATCGTGAGCAACACGGACGTGCGCATGGCGGACGCCTACACCTCGCCCGAGATCGGCGGGGATCACTTCCGCTCGAGCGCGACCTTCCTCACCCAGGCGCACGCGAAACAGACCGAGGGATCGGACGTCTTCGTGGGAACGTCGATGGACCAGTTGTTCGCGCAGCGCTTCGGCCAGGAGACGCCCATTCCATCGATGCAACTCTGCATCGAGAACGTGGATCAGGCGGGCGGATGCGCCTACGGCTACGCCTGTGTGTACACCGACACCCTGAGCTGGGCCTCCCCCACCGAGCCGCTGCCGATGATCCGCGACCCGCGGGTGGCCTTCGACATGCTCTTCGGAGCGGGCGGAACCCCCGAGGCGCGCGCCGAGCGGCGGCAGGCCAACCGCAGCATCCTGGACTGGATCGCGGGCGAGGTGGCCGAGCTGAGGATGGTGCTGGCCGGGGAGGATCGGGTGCGGCTGGAGCAGTACCTGGACAACGTGCGCGAACTCGAGCGCCGCATTCAGATGATCGAGGAGCAGAACGCGAGCGGCCAGGAGCGGGCGCTGCCGGAAGCCCCGGCGGGCGTCCCCGACTCCTTCACCGAGCATCTGCAGCTCATGTTCGACCTGCAGGTGCTGGCCTTCCAGACCGACATGACCCGGGTCTTCACCCTGAAGCTCTCGCGCGACGCCACCAACCGGGTGTATCCGGAGAGCGGCTTGGATCTGCCGTTCCACCCGACCTCGCACCACGGCAACAATCACGAGGAGATCCTCAAGTTCCAGCAGTTCAACGAGTTCTTCACGGGACAGATGCTGTACCTGCTGGAGAAGATGGACGAGTCGATGGACGGGGACGCGAGCCTGCTCGACCGCAGCATGGTGCTGTACGGATCGCCCATGGGCGACCCCAACGTCCACAACCACCGGCGGGTGCCCATGTTCCTCGCCGGCAAGGCCAACGGCCAGCTCGAGGGCAACCTGCACCTGCACGCCCCGGACGACACGCCCATGGCCAACGTGATGCTCACCATGCTGCACAAGCTGGGGCTGGACGACCTGGAGGACTTCGGGGACAGCACCGGCGAGTTCGCGCTGTCGCTGCCCGCGGTGGCGGCCGCCGACGCAAGCAGCTCCAGCCGATAGGCGGCCGCGAGGGCGACCGTCGAGACTGACGTATTCGAGGATATGACGCGCACACTGGAGAGCAGATGAGAGAGAGGATGCGCGAACAGGGAATGAAAGCGGGAGCGGGGAGAATGGATACCCGAAGGCCCGGCGCGCTTGTGGCCGCCCTGGTCCTGACCCTCCTGGTTTCGGCGGCGACACCGCCGGAATCGCCGGTGGCGGACGCGGCCATGCGCGGCGATCACGGGTCGGTGCGCGCGCTGCTCCAGCAAGGCGCCGACGTAAACGCCGCCCAGGGCGACGGCATGACCGCGCTCCACTGGGCGGCTGACCGCGGCGACCTCGAGATGGCACGCATGCTCGTCTACGCGGGCGCCGGGCTGGAGGCGGTGACCCGCATGGCGGAGTACACGCCCCTGCACCTGGCCAGCCGGGCGGGCCACGGGGCGGTGGTGCGCGCGCTGCTCGAGGCGGGAAGCGACCCGGCGGCACCTACCGGCAGCGGCGGCGCGACCCCCCTGCACCTGGCGGCCGCCGCGGGTGACGCGGAAGCGGTCGCCGCGCTGATCGAGCACGGGGCCGACGTGGACGCGCGCGAGCAGCGGGCCGAGCAGACGCCCCTCATCTTCGCCGCGGCGCAGAACCGGGTGGAGGCGATCCGGGCGCTGATCGCGGGAGGGGCCGACCCGTCGCTCGCCACCACGGTGGTGGATATGGTCGAGCTGGAGGAGTCCCTCCGCGGCGGCGAACAGGACCGAGTGCGCCAGCAGATCAACGCCCAGCTCGCCGCCAGGGCGGCGCAGGAACAGAAGGAAGAGGGCGAAGAGGAAGAGAAGCCGGCCGAGGCGCCCAAGCCCCTCTCCATGGGGCAGCAGGTCGGGCACATGGGCGGCATGACCGCCCTGCTGCACGCGGCGCGCCAAGGTCACGCCGAGGCCGTCGAGGCGCTCCTCGATGCCGGCGCCGATATCGATCAGGTCAGCGCGGACGGGACCACGCCGATCTTCATCGCCGCCCTGAACGGCCACTTCGACATGGTCCTCGCGCTGCTGGAGCGCGGTGCCGACCCGAACCTGGCCAACCACGCCAACGGGACGCCCCTCTTCGCCACCATCAACCAGCAGTGGATCCCCAAGACCGGGTACGCCCAGCCCAACGTTCACCTCCAGCAGAACGCCACCCACATGGAGGCCATGGAGGCGCTCCTGCGGGCGGGGGCCGACCCGAACGCGCGACTCTCCAAGCGCCTCTGGTTCACCCAGTACGGCGGGAGCATCCTGAGCGTCAACATGACCGGGGCCACGCCCTTCTGGCGCGCCTCCTACGCGGCCGACGTCGCAGCGATGCGGCTGCTGGTGGCGTACGGGGCCGACCACCGCGTTCCGACGCGACGGCCGCCTCCGCGCCGCCGCATCGCCTGGGACGAAGACCCGGGCGCGGACAAGTCGGGGATTCCCGCAGTGCCGGTCGGCGGCCCGGGCATCTATCCCATTCACGCCGCCTCCGGTGTCGGCTACGGGCAGGGGTTCGCGGCGAACGCCCACCGCCACGCGCCCGACGGCTGGATGCCCGCGATGCGCTACCTTGTAGACGAGTTGGGGGCGGACGTGAACGTCCGCGACCACGACGCCTACAACGCGCTGCATCACGCGGCCTCCCGCGGAGACACCGAGATGATCCGCTTCCTGGTGGAGCGCGGCGCGGACGTGATGGCCATCAGCCGCATCGGCCAGACGACCGCCGACATGGCTAACGGGCCCTACCAGCGCACCACGCCCTACCCGGATGCGATCGCGCTGCTGGAGTCGTTCGGTTCCCTGAACAACAACAACTGCCAGTCCTGCTAGCAGCCCGTGAACGAACTCCCCCCGGCATTCGAGCGGCGTTGCATCCGCGCTGGATCGCTTCGCTCCGCGTTGCCTATCGGCCCAATAGCTCTGCTATTCGGCCTTCAAGGCGCCTTGCCAGCCCGGCGCCTCGCCGCTCTCGGTGCTCGGGCGGATTCATCCACGGACTGCTGAAGATGCAGCGGCATCCAACGGGCGGAGCACGGTGAAAAACGTCACGACTGTCGGACTGCTGGGCCTGATATCGGTTGTACTGGGAACCTTCGGGGACCTCGACAGGGTCACCGGAGTCGGTCTGGCCTCGGGCCGGGCCGTGTTGGACGGAGCTTCCCACGCGCCGGTTTCGGACTTCGCCCACACCCCCATCGCGCCGGCCACCCTCACCGCCGTGGTGCAGCGCTACTGCCAGGTGTGCCACAACGACGCGCTCCTGACCGGCAATCTCTCGCTCGCCGGGTTCGACGTGGAACAGGCGCCGTCGCGGCCAGAGACCGCGGAGAAGATGATCCTCAAGCTGCGCGCCGGGATGATGCCGCCCCCCGGGATGCCCCGGCCCGCGGGCGATACGCTCGTGGCGCTGGTGGAGGAGCTGGAGACGAGGATGGACGCGGCCGCCCGCGAGGCGCCCAACCCCGGCGGGCGCACCTTCCAGCGGCTCAACCAGGCCGAATACGCGAGGTCGATCGAGGACCTCCTGAACCTGCGCATCGACGCCGGCGACTATCTGCCGCCCGATACCAAGAGCGCGAACTTCGACAACATCTCCGAGGCGCAGCTGCTCTCGCCCACGCTCCTCGACGCGTACATGAACGCGGCCAACCAGATCAGCCGTCTGGCCATCGGCAACCCCGGCGCCCAGCCCGCCGAGCGGACCTACACGGTCTCCGGCTACGTCTCCCAGAGCGAGCGGGTCCCTGGGGCGCCCTACGGCACGCGCGGCGGCGTGAGCGTGGTCCACCACTTCCCCGCGGACGGCACCTACCAGTTCCGCATCGTCTTCGAGCACACCACCACGGGGGAGGGCTTCTTCGGCCAGATCGCCCGCTTCGAGCAGCTCGAGGTCTCGATCAACGGCGAGCGGGTGGCGCTGCTGGACGTGGACCAGTGGATGCACATTTCCGATCCGGAAGGCATCTCCATGCGGACCGATCCGGTCTTCGTGCGCGCCGGGCCGCAGCGGGTGACCGCGGCCTTCGTCAAGCGCACCGAGGGACCGGTGGAAGACCTCATGTCGCCCCACGAATGGTCGCTGGCGGACCGGCACACGGGCATCAGCGGCTACGGACTGACGCTGCTTCCACACCTTCGGGACCTGGTGATCGGCGGGCCCATCGACGCTTCGGGCGTCTCGGAGACGCCGAGCCGTCAACGGATCTTCACCTGCCGCACCGAGTCGGTGCCGGAGAGCGAGAGCTGCGCGCACAGCATCCTGACGGAGCTTGCCGGCAAGGCGTACCGCAGGCCCCTGCTTGACCGCGACATCGCGCCGCTCATGGCCTTCTACCGCACCGGAGAGGCGGAGGGCGGGTTCGAGGCGGGCATCGGAACCGCGCTGACGGCCATCCTTGCGAGCCCGCACTTCGTGTTCCGCATGGAGGAGGCGCCGGCCGACATCCAGCCGGGCGAGACCTTCCGGATCGGCGACGTGGATCTGGCTTCGCGGCTGTCCTTCTTCCTCTGGGGCACGCCCCCGGACGACGAGCTGATGGCGTTGGCCCGGGAAGGCGCGCTTTCACGGGACGACGTCCTGGAGGCGCAGGTTCGGCGCATGCTGGCCGATCCGCGCGCGGCTTCCCTGGGACCCCGGTTCGCGGGTCAGTGGCTGCGCCTGCAGGATCTGGAGCTGGTTCGTCCGGACCAGTTCTGGTTCCCCGACTACGACCAGCAGCTCGCCGACGCCATGCTGCGCGAAACCGAGCTGTTCTTCAACCACCTGGTCGAGGCAGACAGAAGCGTTCTCGATCTGTACGACGCCGACTACACCTTCGCGAACGAGCGCCTTGCCCGTCACTATGGCATTCCCGGAGTGCTGGGCAGCCAGTTCCGGCAGGTGGCGTATCCCGGCGCCGAACGTCGGGGCGTGCTGGGTCACGGCAGCATCCTCACCCTGACCTCGGTGGCCAACCGGACCTCGCCGGTGCTGCGCGGCAAGTGGGTCATGGAGGTCCTTCTGGGGACGCCTCCGCCCCCTCCGCCGCCGGGCATCCCGGACCTCGAGGAGACCGAGGACTCGGAAGGCGGACGCATGCTCACCACCCGGGAGCGCATGGAGAAGCACCGTGCCAACCCGGTGTGCAACGCCTGCCACCAGTTCATGGATCCCATCGGACTGGCCCTGGACAACTTCGACGTGACCGGGAAGTGGCGCATCCGCGAGCACGGCATGCCGCTCGACACGAGGGGCACCTTCTACGACGGCAGCACGGTCGCGAGCCCGGACGACCTGCGCGAGGCGCTCCTGCGGCGGCCGGAACCGCTCATCCGCACGTTCACGGCGAACCTGATGACCTACGCGCTGGGGCGCAGGACCGAGTACTACGATCAGCCCGCCATCCGCGCCATCGTGGCGGAGGCGGCGGAAGATGACTACAGGATGTCGTCCTTCATCGCGGGCGTGGTGAAGAGCGACGCCTTCAGATCCAAGAGGGTACCCGAGGCGCTGGCGGAGAGCGCCCCGCAGCCGCCCGACCGGTAGGCGCGCCGGCAGCCGGAGTCGGGAGACGCCCCCGGCTGCCCTGCCCATCCCCGAGCGGCGACGAACCATCCGAGGAGAGTGGAGATGCACTTCATCACCGGGACACACATCCCCCGCCGTACCTTCCTGCGCGGAGCCGGCGCGACCGTCGCCCTGCCCTTCCTGGACGCCATGATCCCCGCCGGGGGCGTCTGGTCACGGCGCGCGGCGGCCGAACCCGCCACCCGCCTGGTTGCCATCGAGATGGTGCACGGAGCGGCGGGCTGCAACGAGTGGGGCGCCACCCAGTACCTGTGGTCCCCCGAGGCGACCGGCCGCACCTTCGACCTCTCCCCCAGTTCGCTGCTTCCGCTGGAGCCCTACCGCGACCGCCTCACCATCATCAGCAACACCGACGTGCGGATGGCCGAGGCCAGGATGCCCCACGAGATCGGCGGCGACCACTTCCGTTCGAGCGCCGTCTTCCTGACGCAGGCCCATCCCCGGCAGACGCGGGGCTCGGACGTCTATGTCGGCACGTCGATGGACCAGATCCACGCGCAGCGCTTCGGGCAGGACACGCCGATCCCCTCGATGCAGCTCTGCATCGAGAACGTGGACCAGTCGGGGGGGTGCGCGTACGGGTACTCGTGCGTCTATACCGACACCATCAGCTGGGCATCGTCCACCGAGCCTCTTCCCATGATCCGCGACCCGCGGGTGGCGTTCGAGATGTTGTTCGGGGCCGGAGGCACACCCGAGGAACGCGCCGCCCGCAGGCGGACCGACGGGAGCATTCTCGACTGGATCGCCGGGGAGGTCGCGTATCTCAGGCGAGCGCTTGCGCAGGACGACCAGCAGCGCCTGGATCGCTACCTGGAGAACGTCCGCGAGCTGGAGCGGAGAATCGAGGGCATCGAGAACCGCAACACCAGCGGAGAGCCGCGAGAGCTGCCCGAGGCGCCGGCCGGAGTCCCGGACTCCTTCACCGAGCACATGCAGCTCATGTTCGACATCCAGGTGCTGGCCTTCGCGTCCGACGTCACGCGCGTGTTCTCCTTCAAGACCGGGCGCGATGCGTCTTCGCGGGTCTACACCGAGAGCGGCATCGACAAGGCCTTCCACCCGGCCTCGCATCACGGAGGCAACGAGGAGGCGATTCTGGACTTCGCCCGCATCAACACCTTCCAGGCGGGGCAGCTTCCGTATCTCCTGCAGAAGCTGGAAGAGACGACGGAGGGCGACGCCACGCTGCTCGACAAGACCATGGTCATCTACGGCTCGCCGATGGCGGACGGGAACCTGCACAACCATCGCCGCTGTCCGCTCATCGTGCTGGGCGGCGCGAACGGGCGCCATGAAGGCGGGTTGCACCTGAAGGCTCCGGACGGCACTCCGATGGCCAACGTGATGTTGAGCATGCTGCACGCCCTGGGGCACGACGACAGGGACAGCTTCGGCGACAGCACGGGCGAGTTCCGGTTGAGCTACCCGGCAGCGGTGGCCGAGGCTGCCGGGCCATCCGGCGGAAGGCGGTAGTGCGGGCTGCACGGATGGAGCCCCGGCGAAGGTGGGGGTCTCGGAGCAGACGCCGGTTCCGGCTGAGCGCGGGAGCTGTCGCGCTTCTGCTGTGGGCCGCCCCCACCGCCGACTCGCCGGTGGCGGACGCGGCCATGCGGGGAGACGCCGACGCCGTGGAGGCACTGATCGCCCAGGGCGCCGACGTGAACCTCCCCCAGGGCGACGGCATGACCGCGCTGCACTGGGCCTCGGAGCGGGCCGACGCCGCCCTGCTGCGCGTCCTGTTGGACGCCGGGGCCACCGTCGACGCCGTCACCCGTATCGGTGACTACACCCCGCTGCACCTCGCCGCCAAAGCGGGGAGCGCCGGCGCCGTGGAGGCGCTGCTGGAAGCGGGGAGCGACCCCCTTGCGGTGACCGCGACCGGCGCCGTGACGGCCATGCACTTCGCGGCCGGAGCCGGCAGCGCGGATGCGGTGGCCGCCCTCGCCCGCCATGGCGCCGAAGTCGATGCCCGAGAGTCGGAGCGGGCACAGACACCGCTCATGTTCGCCGCAGCCAACGACCGGGTGGAAGCGGTGCGGGCGTTGTTGGCGCTGGGGGCCGACCTGACGCTCCGCACCCGGGTCGTGGACATCGTGGACCTCGCGGCCGTCGACCGGGAGGCGGGGGAGGCGCGGGACGAAGTGCTGGAGGGGTTCCGGGCGCAGACCGAGGACCCGCGCTCCTGGCGGCCCACGCCCGAGCAGGTGCAGGCCGCGGTGCGGGCCGGCCACGAGGTGCAGGCCTCCCGGTCGCGCGCGGCATCCGAACAGGAAGAGGCCGAAGTAGCCCCGGACGCCTTTCCCGGATACACGGGGCTGGTGGGCGCCCAGGGCGGGATGACGGCGCTCCTGCACGCGGTTCGCGAGGGCCATGTGGAGACGGCCCTGGCGCTGCTGGACGCGGGCGCGGACATCAACGGCGCGAGCGGCGGCGACCACACCAGCCCGCTGCTCATGGCGACCATCAACGGTCACTTCGACCTGGCCATGACTCTCCTCGGCCGGGGAGCCGATCCACGCACCGCCAGCGACGCCGGGGCGACACCGTTGTTCGCCACCATCAACGCCTACTGGGTCCCGAAGTCGCGCTATCCTCAGCAACAGGCCTATCAGCAGCAGCAGATCACCTACCTGGAGCTGATGGAGGCGCTGCTCGAAGCCGGTGCCGATCCCAACGCGCGCCTGACCCGGCACCTGTGGTACATGTCCTACACCTTCGACCTGTTGCGGGTGGACACCCAGGGCGCCACCCCCTTCTGGCGGGCCGCCTACGGGACCGACGTGGAGGCCATGAAGCTGCTCGTGGCGTACGGCGCCGATCCGTCGATCCCTACCATGAAGCCCCCCGAGCGGCGCCGGCGCGGTGCGGACACCGAGGATCCCTCCGGGCTTCCGCCGGTTCCGGTGGGAGGCCCCGGGGTGTACCCGATTCACGCAGCCTCGGGCGTGGGCTATGGGGAGGGCTACGCGGGCAACTCGCACCGGCACGCCCCAAACGGCTGGCTGCCCTCCGTCAGATACTTGGTCGAGGAACTGGGGGTCGACGTGAACGCCCGCGACCACAACGGCTACAACGCGCTGCATCACGCCGCCGCGAGAGGGGACGTGGAGTTGATCCGCTACCTCTCGGACCGGGGAGCCGACGTGATGGCGGTCAGCCGCCGGGGTCAGACCACCGCGGACATGGCGAACGGCCCGGTGCAGCGCATCCAGCCCTTCCCCGAGGCGCTGGCCCTGCTGGAAAGCCTGGGCGCGCACAACAACGACAACTGCCTGTCCTGCTGAGGATCAAGTCGAGCGTCAGGGCACCAGCAGGCGAATGACGCCGTCCCGCTTGTTGAGCAGCAGCACCTGACCGTCGGGCCCGGAACCGAAGCGCAGGTCCGCGCGGGGCGCGGCTTCGCGGCCCTGTGAGGCGTTCGTCTCGCGTATCAACTGAAGCAGCGTCTTCGCCTGGCCATCGTCGT
Source organism: Gammaproteobacteria bacterium (assembly GCA_009843625.1). GTDB lineage: Bacteria > Gemmatimonadota > Gemmatimonadetes > Longimicrobiales > Gaopeijiaceae > BD2-11. Next base: position 11,783 of record VYDD01000345.1, read on the forward strand.
TGAGCAGGACTCTCCGGATCGGCTCCTGACCCCCGTCCGGCAACTCGTCGGCGCTGACGTAGAAGATCTCGCCGCTCGGGTTGTCGCCGAACAGGAGGAGATCGGCTAGCTGAGGGATCGCCCCGGAGCGGTAGACGTGGACACCGGTTGCGGCGGACTGCCTCTGGAGCAGCGGATCCAGCTGGCCGTATTCCGCGACCGGATACCGGAACGCCGGGTCGCCGCGCGGATTCTCGAGGCGGACTTCGGAGCGGCTCACGAACCTGAAGCTTCCCTCCCAGACGTTCCAGCCCAGGTTGTCGCCCGCTTCCACCAGGCTCAGCTCTTCCACGA
>VYDD01000431.1:0-7339 GCA_009843625.1 Gammaproteobacteria bacterium
CTCCGCGGCCGCCGGCCTGCCCAGCGACCCCTACACCTACTACGTCGGCGCCGCCTCCGGAGGCATCTACAAGACCACCGACGGCGGGGTGAACTGGGACGCCATCTTCGACGACCAGCCGGTGCAGTCGATCGGTTCGCTGGGGGTGTCCGTGACCGATCCCAACATCGTCTGGGCCGGCACGGGCGAGGGAAAAATCCGCAGCCACATCTCCATCGGCCAGGGCGTCTACAAGTCCACGGACGCGGGGGCGACCTGGACGCTGATGGGGCTCGAGCAGACCGGGCGCATTCCCCGGCTCGCCCTCCATCCGACCGATCCCGACATCGTCTACGTCTGCGCGCTGGGGCATTCCTACGGGCCGCAGCAGGAGCGCGGCGTCTACCGCACCATGGACGGCGGCGAGAGCTGGGAGCGCATCCTCTTCGTGGACGAGAACACCGGTTGCTCCGACATCGCCCTCGACCCGGTCAACCCGCGCAATCTGTTCGCTGGGACCTGGCAGCTCGAGATCCATACCTACGGCCGCACCAGCGGCGGACCCGGCGGAGGCCTGCACGTCTCCCGCGACGGCGGCGACACGTGGGAGAAGCTCAATGGTCCCGACAACGGCATCGGGCTGCCCAACCTGCCGGTGGGGAAGGTCGCGGTGGCGATCGCGCCGTCGAACAACCAGCGCGTCTACGCGATGCTCGAGACCGGCGACGGGATTCCGTGGGATGGCCGCGAGACCGAGGACGGCCAGGTCTGGGGCTCGACCGACGGTGGCACCACCTGGGAGCGCATCACCCGCAACCGCAACGCCATGGGGCGCCCGCACTACTACTCGCGGGTCGTGGTCTCGCCCGACGACGAGGACGAGGCGTACTTCCTGACCGCTTCCTTCTCTGTGTCGACCGACGGCGGCCGCGCAATCAACGTGATCCCGCGCGAGGACGCGCCGGGCGGCGACCACCACGACATGTGGATCGACCCCGGCAATGGCGACCGCATGATCGTCGCGCACGACCAGGGCCTCTCCATCTCCATCAACCGCGGGAAGACCTGGTTCCGCCAGCGTCTCACCAACGCGCAGATGTACCACGTGACCGTGGACAACGAGATCCCCTACAACGTCCTCGGCAACAAGCAGGACGAGCCCACGTACCGGGGGCCCAGCAACAGCCGCATCCAGGGCCAGCGCCGCATCACCGGCATTCCGCGCGGCATGTGGCACCACGTGGGCGGCGGGGAGAGCGGGTTCGCCACCCCCGATCCCGTCGACTCCAACATCGTCTGGTCCTCGGCTTCCGGGTCGGGCATGGTCGGCGGCATCGTGGTGCGCTACGAGGAAGACCGGCGCCAGTGGCGGGGCGTCGAGGTGTGGCCGGAGCAGAGCCGGGGCGCGGCGGAAGGTGTCCGCTACCGCTTCGTCTGGGATGCCCCGGTGCACATCTCCCCGCACGACAACGAGACGGTCTACGTAGGGAGCCAGCACGTGCACCGCACTCGCAACCGCGGCCAGAGCTGGGAGGTCATCAGCCCGGACCTCTCCCTCAACGACCGCAGCCGCATGGGCTTCTCGGGCGGCCTCACCGGCGACAACATCGGCGTGGAGTACGCGGGCACGGTGTTCGGCATCGCCGAGTCGCCCATCGAGCAGGGGCTGATCTGGGCGGGCACCAACGACGGTCTCCTGCACGTCACCCGCGACAACGGCGCCACCTGGACCAACGTGACTGAAAACATGTCCGATCTGCCCGAGTGGCTCGCGGTGCGCAGCATCGCGCCGTCCCGCTTCGACCCGGGCACGGCCTACGTGGCCATCGACGGGCACCAGATGAACGTGCGCGATCCCTACGTCTACCGGACGCGCGACTACGGCGAGTCGTTCGAGAAGATCACGGACGGCATCCCGCCCAGCATGCTGAGCTACACGAAGATCATCATCGAGGACACGAAGCGGCAGGGCCTGCTCTACGTCGGCACCGAAAACGCCATCTACGTGTCGTTCGACGACGGCGACAACTGGCAGCCGCTCCAGAACAACCTGCCCGCCGCCCCGGTGTCGGGCATCGTCATCCAGGAACACTTCAACGACCTGGTGGTGGGCACCTACGGGCGCGGCTTCTGGATCTTCGACGATCTCGCGCCCCTTCAGCAGCTGACCCCGGAGGTGATGGCGTCCGGTTCGCACCTGTTCGCGCCCCGCGACGCGTACCGCTTCAGGTCCATCACGCCGCCCTCGGTTCCCTACGACGATCCCACCGTCGGGGTGGATCCCGAGTACGGGGCCTACCTCAACTACTGGCTGGCGGCACCTGCCGGCGAGACGCCCACGGTCGAGATCGTGGACGGCACGGGGGCCGTGGTGCGCACCCTGGAGGGCAGCAACAACGCGGGCGTGAACCGCATCTACTGGGATCTCCGGGACGAGCCCAACGATCCCATCATGCTCTACACCAGCCCGATGTACGCGGAGCACATCGTGGTGGGCGAGGAGGGACGGCCGGCTGGCGGTGCCCAGATTTCCATCCTGATGCCCCCCGGACAGTACACCGTGCGCCTGAACGTGGACGGCGCGACGCACGAGCAGCCGCTCACCGTCATCAAGGACCCGCACTCGGCCGGGACCGAGGCCGACATCGCCGAGCAGATCGCCTTCCTGCGCGACGTGCGCGAGGACGTGGTGGCCGCGGGCGAGGCCGTGCACCGGGTGGAGGCGCTCCGGGTCCAACTGCAGACCATGGCCCGTTTCGCGGAGGACGAAGCCCTGTCCGACGCCATCGCCGAGCTGGAGGACAAGCTTGAGGAGCTGCAGGGAACCCTGGTGGATCTGCGCCTTACCGGCCAGGGGCAGGATGTCGTCCGTTTCGCGGCCCGCCTGCTGTCGAAGCTGGGTTACCTGACCAACGCGCTCTCAAACGCCGACTTCCCGCCCACCGACCAGGAGATGGAGGTGAAGGGAATCCTGCACGAGGAGCTGCAGGCGCACCTGTCCGCCGTGGCGCCGGTGCTCGCGGAACCCGCGGCCGCGCGGAACGAGACGCTTCGGCCCCGGGGGTTGTTTCTGATTCCGGACGGATAGGGGGAGGGGGCGAGCTGCGTCGAGGCGCCGGTGCGGGGCTGCGTCCCCGGTCTTGATATGTAACGCATTGCGTATTATCACGCGGTGCCTTACAGTCCGGACATGAACACCTTCCGACGCCCCCAGCTGGACGAACTCGTCCGTTCCCTCACCGAGCAGGTTCATCCACGGATCGTCGCGCTTACCGGACCTCGCCAAACGGGCAAGACCACGATGATCCGGCAGGCGCTCCGGCGTGTGGACATCCCGAGCCGCTACCTGCCGGTGGACGAAAGGCTCGCGGAGCATGCCCACAGGCGGGACGAAGAGGGCGACTCGATACGTACCGGGTGGCTCCTGGACGCCTGGCAGAAGGCTCGCGAGGACGCCGAGCAAAGCGACCGGGGCTTCGTCCTGGCTCTTGACGAAGTCCAGCACGTGAAGGGCTGGTCGACCATCGTCAAGGGCCAGTGGGACCGGGACCGGTGGACCGGTTGCCCGCTTCGCGTGATCGTTGCCGGGTCCGCGCCCTGGACCATGCTGACCGGCCTCAATGAGAGTCTCGCGGGGCGCTTCATGCCCGTGGAGGCCCGCCACTGGTCCTTCTCCGAGATGTCGGCCGCGTTCGATTTCAGTGTCGACCAGTACCTGTTCTTCGGCGGCTACCCCGGCACGGCATCCGCGGTCGAGAACGTGGAGGCTTGGCGAAAGGGCGTGCTGGGAACGATCGTCGCGCCCGCCATCGAGCGGGACATCATCGCCCTGACCCGCGTGGACAAGCCGCCGCTCATGCGCCGCCTGATGGCACTGGCCGCCCGGTATTCCGGCCAGATGCTGTCGTACAACAAGATGCTGGGCCAGTTGCAGGAGGCCGGAAACACGACCACGCTGGCGACCTACCTCGATCTGCTCTCGGACGCCGGACTTGTAACCGGTCTTCCCAGGTACTCCGCGAAGCCATACCTGGGCAGGGCGTCGAGCCCGAAGCTGAACGTCCTCAATACAGCGCTGATGACGGCGCCGCTGACCTACTCCTTCGACGAGGCACGCGCCGACCGCACGTTCTGGGGCCGGCTGGTCGAGAGCGGAGTAGGCGCGCACCTCGCCAACACGGCCGGGTTCGCCGTGGAACTGTTCAGTTGGCGGGACGGGCCACACGAGGTCGACTTCGTGCTCTCCCGCGGTCCCAACCTGGTCGGCATCGAGGTCAAGAGCGGACCACGACCGGGGCGCCTCAGCGGACTGTCGAAGTTCCGGAAGCGGTTCCCGGGTGCCCGGACGCTCGTGGTGGGGGAGCGTGGGGTGCCGCTGGAGGAGTTTCTCTCCCACCCGGCGCGCTACTGGGCCGACAACCCGACGCCCTCCGCGACCGGCGAAACGGGAGAGAGCCGTTCGGTCCGTGAACCGTCACCCGGATACGAACCGTCATCCGCGCATAAACCACGCAGATCATTCCCGGGGTATCGAGACCCGATGCTGCCCGGGCGGGAAGCCGACGAAGACCCCATCCTGCGCGATGAGCGAATCAGGTTCATGGCGGGCGTCCGCATGGACGAGGACGTGCTGGCGCGGGGCCGGGGGTCGCCGTGGCTCTGGCACCTGATCGGGCGCGCGTACATGGGCGCGATGCCGGAACACTTCCAGGACGACCCGATCGTTCGCCTGCGCGTTCGACTGGGGGAAGACGAGGGGCTCCTGGCGTCGGTGCTCGCCGGGCTTCCCCGGCTCGTGGGGAGGGACGATCTCCCTTCGCTCGAAGAGGTCGTCCGGCGGGAGGAGGAGTTCGCGAAGGCGCCACCGTTCACCGATACGGTGCCGCGCTTCACGTACCAGATCCTTGCCGGCATGCGCGAGGTCGAGCGGCTTGGCAGAGATGCGCTGGCCGGGCTCGATGCCGACGCGGTCGCCAGGGCCGTGGGCTGCTACTACATCACGCCCTACGTGGAGGAGCCGGCGTGGTATCGGCGGGCCGTCCGGGCGCACCCCGAGCCCTGCGCGCGGGCGCTGGTGGCGGTGCACAGGTCGCTCATCCGGCGCCGGAAGGACCACAACAACCATCTCTTTGCGCTCGCCGACGATCGGGTCCATGCCGAGGTGGCGCGACGCGGTGTACCCCCGCTGCTCGGAATCTTCCCCACGCGCTGTTCCCGAACGCAGGTGTCGGCGCTATACGCGCTTCTGTGGGCCGCCCTCTCGCATGTGCCCCCGGGTGAGTTCGCCGGGCGAATCCGCCGCCGGGCCGCCGCGAAGGGGATGGACGTGGCTCAGCGCGCCGTCTGGCTCGGCGCCGGCTTGATCGTGTCGCCTCGCGAATACCGGCCCGTGGTGGAGGATTTCGTGGCACGGGGACGGGAGCCGAGGGCGCGCCACATTCTCCGGTTTCTGGTGCCCGCCTGGCCCCGGGAGCCCGCCATCGACGAGCCCTGGGTGGAATGGGACACGGCGGATATCGCCGCGCTGGTGAAGGCGCTGGGGTCCTGGTACGACCCCTGGTGGGGCGGCCTCGGGTCCGGATCCAGCCTCGCCTCCTCCACCGTCAGCCTCCGGGTCGACGGCCTCATCAAGCGCTGGCTGACGATCGTGGCCGAACGCCAGGACCCCGAGGCCGGACAAGCCCTGGATTCACTGGCCGACGACCCGGCGCTGGCGAGCTGGTACGATGTGATCGAGGAAGCGAAGACCCGGCGCCGGGCCAGGGCGATCCGGGCCCGCCATACCGTCTGAGCCGCCTACATCCAGGCTTCCCGCTCGATCAGCCGCTCGATGTGCGCCAGATGGTGCCGGCCGTGCCAGGCATAGAGGCCGACGTTCCGGGCCAGCGGGATCGCGCCGGCGTCCGGATGCACGAACTCGAGCTGGAATTGAGGCCAGCTCATTTGACGCAACAGGTCCTCCCAGCGGGCGTGGAGAGCCTCCAGAGCGTCGAGCGAGGGGCCGACCGGGCCGCGGGCGTCCGGCAGTTCCGCCCAGGCCTTCTCGTCGTACGCCTTGATGGCCGGCCGGTCCTCGGTCAGGGTCCACTTGAAGCGGACGTAGCTGTTGGCGTGGCTATCGAACAGGTGATGCACGACCTGGCGCACGGTCCAGCCGTCCGGACGATAGGGCGTATCCAGTTGCTCGTCCGTGAGGGGCGCGACCGTCGCCCGCAGATCCGCGGGCAGCGCGGCGATCTCGTCGATCCAGGCCTCGACCTGCTTGTCCGTGATCTCGGCCGGAGGAGCGTACCGGCCGATGGGAAAGCGAAGGTCGGGCGTGCCGGAATTCGTGGGTGTCATCGGGTTCATTGCCTCGGCGTCAGCGCGTGCCCAGCACGCAGTATTGATAGATGCTCAGCCCCTCGTCCGTCGCCATGTTCTCGGCGATGTCATCCACGCCGTATCCCTCGCCCAGGTCGCCAATGGGCCCGGAATCCAGCACCCGGAGCGGTGTCTTCGATTCGAACACCGCCAGGTCGGCGAAACCGGTCGGAAACGACGCCCCCATGGCCCGTTCCACCGCCTCGATGCGTTCGAGGTCCTCCTGCCTCTCGAAGTCCCGCTTCTGCATGTCCTCCGCGAAGTAGTCGAACGCGATCCGGAACGACGATATCCCGCCGCAGAGCTGCCTGAGGAAGGGGAAGATGGTCTCGGTGGGCAGATACATGGTGTTGCCTTCCCACACGATCACCGTCGGGGCGTCCAGGTCGAATCCGGCTTCCGCCAGCTTCTCCGGAAGGTCGACTTCCAGGTAGTTGAAGGGGAGCGCCGGGCAAGGCGTGATGCCGTGTCCGCGCAGGACGTCGTGTTTGTATTGGACCACCGCCCCCTGGTCCACCTCGTAGTGGGTCACCCCCGGCGCCGCGAAGATCTGGGCGCGCATGTCGAGCCCGGCCCCCAGCGAGACGACCTGGCGCGCGCCCTCGGCGATCCCCCGCTCGACGAAGCGGTTGAAGAAGCGCGTGCGGAACCGGAGCATGTGGGTGGACTCGGGCACCGCGTCGGCCAACTGGCGGGCCATTCCCATCGCCTGGTCCGTGACGAACCACTCGGCGTAGGGGTCCTCGAAAAGCGGCCGCGCCCTCTCCTTCTCCATCGCCCGGAAGCAGGCGATCACGAACGCGGTGGTGCCGACTTCGTTGATGTCGACGGTCATGGTCTCTTCTCTCCTCTGTACTTTGCTTCAGGTTGCGCAGCGCCGCGGTAACGTCAGGCGCGGCGAACTCTAGCCCTGCGGGTGTCCCGGTGGCAACGACCTGACGACGCGGCGGCGCCCGGGGCGGGATGGCTACCTCGGCAGCTCTCGCCGCCCGCGGTC
>VYDD01000431.1:7349-12072 GCA_009843625.1 Gammaproteobacteria bacterium
GCACTCCTCGGCGATCAGACGGTCGGCCCGCTTGATCCTCAGCACGAGCTTCGAGGGATGCTTGAGCTTGAGGCCCTGCGGTCCCGCGATCTTCTCGAAGGCGAGCAGATCCGCAGCGGTGATGGTGAGCTTCGGGCCGGCCAGCCTCCACCATCTCCGCGCCGTCACGACCGCACCCGCCACCTTGGCCAGCGGAATCACGATCTCCTTCACAGGCTCGATCGCTTCCCGGGTCTCGTACCCGCTGCCTTCCATCGATTCGGTCACAACGGCGAGACGCCATTGAATCACCAGGCGGTCGTCCTCCAGGCGCACGAGCCCATGGGCGGTCTCGGTGGTGGACTCGTATCCTCCACCGGATGTGTAGAGGTCGGAACTGCGCTTCAGGGTGAAGGGAACGGCGCTCACGACGGCCATGACGCCTCCGGACGGGACGGTTGCTGAACATGGTACGTTGGCATTGACGCGGGCGGCGACGCAATGAGAAAATGGCTCGCATGTCACACTCCGTCCGCCGTCACCTGCGCGTCGAAGTCGATGCGTACGACGAGATCATCCGCCGCTTCATTCCGGGCTACGAGACGCTGCTGGATGCCGCCGCGCGCGCGGTCGCGGCCGTGCGTCCCGGTCTGGTCCTCGACCTCGGGGCCGGCACGGGCGCTCTTTCCGAGGCGATTCTCCAGCACGATGCGATCGGCGCGATCGAGCTTGTCGACGTGGATCCGGAGATGCTCGACCAGGCGCGGGTCAGGCTGGAGCGCTTCGGGAGCCGCGCGCGCTTCCGCGAGCAGTCGTTCCTGGAGCCGTTGCCGGCGTCCGACGCGGTGGGCGCCTCGCTTGCCCTCCATCACATTCCCGTGATGCGGGACAAGCGTGTCCTCTACCGGCGCATCCATGCATCCCTGCGCCCGGGCGGGGTTTTCGTAAACGCGGATGCCGTGATGCCGTCGGACCCCGACGGACGGGAGGCGGGGTACGCATTCTGGGCCGCGCACATGGTCTCGCGGGGCATCCCCGAGGAACGGGCGTATCAGCATTTTGCGGAGTGGGCGGAAGAAGACACCTACCAGCCGATCGAGCAGGAGCTGGCGGCGATGGCGGCAGCGGGCTTCACGGCCGGGATCGCCTGGCACGAGGGGCCGATGGCGGTGCTGGTGGGGCACAGGACGTAGGAGTGGCACGGACGTGCCGGCGCTGGTTATGGTTGGTCGCCGGACCCGGTTGAACACGACCAGTATTCGTTGCTGATGATCCGAGCGCGCAGGCATTCGACGGGATTCAGGTTCGCAGGCACCCTGGTGCTGCTTGCGCTGATACCGTCGTTCGCGCCGGACACTTGGGGCCTGTCCTGCCTCCATCACGCGTCCCACGACGCCACGGGCGAACACGGGCCGCCCGATCCGCATGCACATCATCCGGCCGCGCCGGCACATGAGCGTGGACACGACGCGGGGGCGGAAGCGGATGCCCGGGGCAGTGGCCACCACGGCGGGGCGGTCGCCGCGCATGCCGGCAACGCCTTCGATCACGGGCCCGGCCACCACGATCCCGAGGCTCCTCCGTGCACCTGCGCCGGAGAGTGCCCGACTTCGACCGGCCCATCGGCCCCGGTCCAGGCCCGGGTCCTCGGGCTGGTTCCCGCCTGGCCCGAACCGGTTCGATGGTCGCGCGCCGTCCCTGCTCCGGCAGCGAACCGCACTCCCTACCTCCTCCCCTTCGCCAACGCGCCTCCTCTTTCCTGATCCCATCCGTACATCCCGCGGCCCATCGCCGCGCGATGAAGACGCGATGAAGACCGGTCGTTCGCGCGCCGCTGACCGAGCGCGTGCGCCGACCGAATGGGTCGACCGCCGGTTGGCGCCTCCCCGACGCACCGGGAACAGGCCTTGCTGCCTGCCCGGCGTTCGCGGGACGGCGCCCGACCGGGTCAGGCACCGGATCTCAACGAAAGAGGAGAAGTCATGCATATCAAAAGCTGTCTCTGTGCCCTGGCGGCGATGGCCGCCACCGCCCTGCCCGCGCAAGCGCAGTTCGAGTGGACCTCTTCCCGCCCGGACGGGCACGCGCCCATCGGCGTGATGGGCGACCACGCGCACGAGCAGGGCGAGTACATGCTCGCGTACCGCTACATGCGAATGTCGATGGCGGGGAACCGCGACGGAATGAGCGAGCGCACCACGCAGAGCGTTCTCGACCAGTTCATGGTCGCCCCTCTAGACATGTCCATGACCATGCACATGGCCGGACTCATGTACGCTCCAAGCGACGCCGTCACGCTGATAGCCATGGCGAACTGGGTCGACAACTCCATGAACCACCAGACGCGCATGGGCATGAACTTCGCCGCCGAGTCCTCGGGGCTGGGCGATGCCAGCCTGGGCGCGCTCATCGGGCTGAAGCGGCAGGGGGCGACGCGCGTTCATCTGAACGCCGGCGTGTCGCTCCCGGTCGGCTCCATCGAAGAGACCGGCGTCACTCCCATGAGCAACGGCAACGCAGTTCAATTGCCCTATCCGATGCAACTGGGCTCGGGCACCTGGGATGTAACACCGGGCATCACCGTCCTGGGCATGAGCGAGGGCTGGTCGTGGGGCCTTCAGGGCATGGGACGCCTGCGCATGGGCGAGAACAGCAGGGGCTACCGGCAGGGCCACAGCGCCATGGGAACCGCGTGGTTCGCGCTGAGGCCATCTGACATCCTGAGCCTGTCGGTGCGAGCGGACTGGCGGCTTTGGGGCGACTATGCGGGCCACGACGCCGCCTACATGAATCCGATGATGGCGCCGACCGTCAGGGAAGACCTGCGCGGGGGAAGGCGGCTGGATGTTCCGCTCGGCCTGAACCTGTACTTTCCCGAGGGAGCCCTCGCGGGCCATCGACTCGCGGTCGAATGGCACCTGCCCGTCTGCCAGTCGCTGCACGACCCGCAACTGGAGTCCGACTGGATGCTCACCCTGGGATGGCAGAAGTCGTTCGATCCGCACTGATGCGGTATTGTCTGCGACGATGAAGTCGACGCAAACAGGATCCGGCCAACAGCGCTCGCGGATGCCCTTGCCAAGCGCACTGACCCGGGCCGTGGTACTGGCGTGTGCCTGTGCCGCGGTCGCGGGTGGGTCGCCGGAGGCTCATGCCCAGCTTGCCGGTGACGCGCGTCTGTATGAAGCGCCCAGGGCCTCGGCTGCCCCGGTCATCGACGGCGATCTGGACGAGGAAGCGTGGCGGGCGGCGCCCTGGACGGAGTCCTTCGTCGATATCCGCGGAGAGAGTTGGCCAGCGCCGCAGTGGACCACCCGCGCCAGGCTCGCATGGGACGAATGCTGTCTGTACGTGGCGGCGGAACTCGAGGAGCCGCACCTCTGGGCGACGCTCACGGATCGGGACGCGATCATCTATCGTGATCACGACTTCGAGGTCTTCCTCGATCCCGATGGCGATGGCCTGGCGTACTACGAGCTGGAGATCAACGCGCTCGGAACCGAGTTCGACCTCTTCCTGGACCAGCCCTACAGGAGCGGGGGAAGCGCGCACATCGCGTGGGACATGGAGGGGCTGCGCACGGCGGTGCGGCTGGACGGCACGCTCAACGACCCGTCGGACGAGGACCGGGGCTGGACCGTGGAGATCGCGATTCCGTGGGCCGCGCTCCGGTCCCCGGACGGGGTTGCGGCCGGCCCGGAAGCGGTGCCCGACAATTCACGGCAAGGCGGCGGGCGCGCGTCGCCGGATTCCGGGAATCGCGAGCCGGGGATGCCCCCGAACCCCGGTGACGAATGGCGCGTCAACTTCTCCCGGGTGCAGTGGCCGCTCGTCATCGAGGACGGGGGGTACCGCAAGGCGCGCGAACCCGTCGACTGGAGCGATCATCCCGAAGACAACTGGGTCTGGTCCCCCCAGGGAGAGATCGACATGCACATCCCGGAGAGATGGGGCGTGGTGCGTTTCGTGGAGGGCGTGCCCGAATGAACCGTCGCGATTTCGTTCGGGCTGCCGGCGGCGCGCTGGCGTTTGCGTCGTTACCGGGCTGCGCTTCGGGAGCCGATGAGGGCTCATCCTTCAGCGTCTGGAGCTGGGTGCACGGAGACCGCGACCGCGACGAGGGCGAATGGCGCCGCCGGTTCGCGCGCCTTCGGGAATCCGGAGTGGAGGCCGTGCTGGTCGGCGGCGGAGAAATCGATCTGGTCTCGGGCGCCGCCCGCGCCGAGGGACTGGAGTACCATCGCTGGTTCTGGACGATGAACCGGAACGGGGATGCGTGGGCCCGTGAGAACCATCCCGAGTGGTTCACGGTGAGCCGCAACCTGCAGAGCTCACTCGAGCACCCGCCCTACGTGGACTATTACAGGTGGGTCTGCCCATCGCGGGAGCCGGTGCGGGCATACCTGCGCGGTCTGGTGGGGGAGTTGGCTGCCGATTCTGCTGTAGACGGCGTGCACCTCGACTACGTGCGCCACTGCGACGTCATCCTGCCGCGCGGGCTGTGGGAGACCTACGACCTGGTTCAGGATGTCGAGCATCCCGAGTTCGACTTCTGCTACTGCGGCGGAAGCAGTCGTGTTCACAACCTGATGTGAACATTGACCTTACGGGACTCAGACTCCGTTTTCCCGCTTTTCGGTTCCCGCCAATCGACTTGGGTCAGGCGCGGACCCTCGGGCGGCTCTCCAAAGCCTTCCTGAGCTGTCCAGCGTCGGCCTGCTGATAGCAGCGCAGCACCGTCTGG
>VYDD01000341.1:0-2470 GCA_009843625.1 Gammaproteobacteria bacterium
GGATCCACACCTTGTGGTTGGTGCCGTCGGCCAGATAGAGCCACTGCTGCGCGGCATCCGGCGACATCGCGATAACGAACGCCGACCCGGAGGCGCGGGTGAGCGGGGCGATGGTCTTCTCCGTCACGTAGGTGCCGTCGCGCTGGAACACCTGGATTCGGTTGCCGCGCCGGTCCGCGACGTAGATCAGGCCGTCCGCCGAACCGGTCAGGTCGTGCACGGTGGAGAACTGCGGCGGGAACAGGCTGTCCTCGGTGCGGGCGCCGTAGTCGTAGGTGGCCTCGTCGTCGGGGGACTCTCCGTAGGCGCCCCAGTGCCGCAGGTACGCGCCCGTGTCTCCATCGAATACGATCACCCGCCGGTTGCGGTAACCGTCCGCGATGAACACCTCGTTGGTTTCCGGGTCGACCCAGATCCCGGCCGGACCGCCGAGGAGCGCGGTGTCGGAGCTTCCGCCGTTCACGTCGTACTCGCCCAGCGTCATCAGGTGCTGTCCGTCGCGGGTGAACTTCATGACGCGATGGTGGCGGTAAGTGCCGATCCAGACGTTGCCGTTGTGGTCGATGAAGAGCCCGTGCGAGTTGCGCGGGTACTCGGACACGTCCTGGGTGGCGGGATCGCCCCACCCCTGAACCACGTTCCCCTCCGGGTCGATCTCGAGCACGACGGGCGCCGGCACGCAGCACTCCCCGATGGGGGGATCCTGCACCGCGGAGATCTCCTCCGGCGTCAGCGTCTCGGGGAGATGCGTGATCCAGACGTGATCGCGGTCATCGACGAAGACCGACGTGATCGCGCCCAGAATCCAGTCGTTGGGGAGTTCGCGCGGCCAGGTGGGATCGACTTCGAAGGATGGCGGACCATTCCCGGAAGCGGCCGGGTTCTCGGCGGAGGCTGAAGAGCCCGCCCCCGGCGCGCCCGATTCGGCACAGGCCAGGGACAGAGCCACGAGCGCGATGACGGACAGGCGCAGGGGAGATCGAGCCATGGTTCCTCCAGTGAACTGCGAGTCTTGCGTGGGTACCGGGCGTGGCCGGCTTCGCGGGACGATGCCGGACTCGGGACAACGTACTGGATGAAGGGGCTCCCCGCCCGTCGGCACGTCCCCGGATCGAGCTCCCCCTTCCTCCGCATGACCGGCTCATGTAGGATTGAGCGCGCTTTGCCCCTGACCTCGCAATTCACCTCATCCCGGAGGAAACCGATGAAGATGCTTCGGCCGCTGTGCTGTCTCGCCCTGGCGCTCGCCTTCGCCACCACCGTTCAGGCTCAGGACAGGCCGCTGAGCCCCCGCGGCGAGGCCGCCGCCCATGTGGGAGGCGCGTACAACTCGGAGGGCAGCTACGAGAACGGCTCGTGGGTCGTCGTGACCTACGGGCGGCCCATCCTCCGTGGCCGCGACCTGTTCGGCTCGGGCGCCGAGTACGGGCAGGCCTTCCTGCGCGGGGCGCCGGTGTGGCGCGTCGGGGCCGACCAGTCCACCCGCTTCATGACCGAGACCGACCTGACCTTCCGCGGCCAGCGCCTCCCCGCCGGTGAATACAGCGTCTTCGCGGAACTCACCGAGGACGAGTGGACGCTCATCTTCGCCAACTGGGGCGTGAAGAACGACTTCCGCGAGGAGAACCCGGACGCCCTGTGGGGCGCCTACGGCTACACGCCCGACCGCGACGTGCTGCGCACCACCATGGACATCTCGACGATTGCGATGTCCGCCGATCAGCTCAACATCACCTTCATGGACATGACCCCCCAGGGCGGTCTGACCACGATCTGGTGGGACGACCAGGTGGCGACCGTGCCGTTCGAGGTCGCGCGGTAGGGGGGCGAGATCCGCAGCATTGGACCACCCTACTCGCCCGCCAGGTTGATCCTTTAGAGCCATGGATGGTCGTTAGTCCGGGTGGTCCTGACTCAACCGGCCTCAACGCGCCGGCCGCCCTCCAGCGCTATGAGACATGAAGCCTGAGGAAGCCGTTGCGAGTAGGTACCTGAAGCATGAAGGCTTCCAGCCTGTCGTATTCGAGCCCGACGGGAATGTCTCGCCAGATTTCTCTCTGAATGGCCGGATCGCGGTTGAGGTACGTGGCCTGAACCACACCCGCGTCGTCTCGGGTCGCCCCAGAAGTCTCGAAGAGGACGCCATCCCGCTCGAACATGCTTTCGAGAAGATCCTGCAATGCTACGGTCCACCCATTAAGGGGCGGAGTTGGTTTGTATCCTATGAGTGCATTGGTGGCTTCCCGCCGCTCTTGACTCGTGACACCTGGGATCGACTGCACCGCGAGGTGCGGTCGGCTCTCGACGAGTTCCTGCGAGGGTCATGGGACGGCACTGACCGGAAGTTGGATTGCGGGCTGCGCTTGTTTGTTGGCGAGTCGGGGACGCCGCACGTGGACGGGTTCCGCGTGGGTATGACCGCAAGCAGCGACATCGGCGCCCTCGTGGTTCCTGAACTCAGGAGAGACAT
>VYDD01000341.1:2480-11843 GCA_009843625.1 Gammaproteobacteria bacterium
ACATTGAAGTCTGCGTGCGCGACAAGACCAGGAGGTACGAGAATCACGTCCAGAAGGGCACCGTTAGGGTGGACTCGTACGACGAGTGGTGGCTGCTACTCGTCGACAAGACGGGATCCTTCTTTCTGTCGGACCGCGAGAAACAGGAGATCAGAGACGCCTTGGCACCCACACCGCCGTGGTCGAAGATCGTGGTCATCGACCAGCATACCGGTAGGCGTCTGGTTTCCTCGGAAGCAGAAGGTGCCAGGGCCCGTCGTTGTCCCTAGCTGGAAGCCGCCTGGTCCTCCACTACGAGGTCACCAGTAATCGATGCGCGACGCACGAAGGGCGGGTAAGTCCGACATTGCGGAAGACGATCGCATTGAGCTTGTGCAGCCATCGGGCCTCAGCTTGACCGAACGTACCGTTGCGCGTTACGTTCCGCCGTGATCAAGAGCTTCTCCGACAAGCGGGCTGCGGCCATCTTTTCCGGCCACGCCGTCAGGGGACTTCCGATACAGATACAGGGGCGGGCTCGAGCCAAGCTCCTGGCCATCGATGCAGCAACCAGACTGGAGGACTTGCGGGTGCCACCCGGTAACCGGCTCGAAGCCCTGCGGGGAGACCGGAGTGGGTTCCACAGCATCCGCATCAACGAACAATGGCGCATCTGCTTCCGTTGGCGTGACGGTGAAGCATGGGATGTGGAGATCGTAGACTACCATTGAAGGGACTTGGCGACTCATGACCATCAGGCGTGAAGACCTGGATCGCCAGCGGGTGGATTTCTCGGATGTGGCATCAGGGGAGAGGCTCCCCCCGATACATCCCGGTGAGATTCTGCGGGACGATTTCCTCCGACCGATGGGACTCAGCGTGTACGGGCTGGCCCGGGCGCTGAGGGTTTCGCGACCGCGGGTAAACGATATCGTCCTGGGACGGCGCGCCATCAGCGTTGACACTGCGCTTCGGCTGGGGCGTTACTTCGGGACCACTCCAGAGTTCTGGATCCATCTTCAGACCCGCTACGATCTCGATGTCGCCGAACGGACGATCCGGCCCACGATCGAGCACGAAATCGAACCCCGGGCGGCCTGACGAGTTCAAATAGCCCTGGGTTGACGGCCGCTTTTCCGCTTGCGCCGACCCCCTCCCCGGACCAGCTTTTCGGCATCACGTCGGACAGCTTCCGTGCACACAGGCAGGTGACCCGGCCATGAACGTTCAGCAGACGCCTGCGCCCCTTGCGGCGCTGTCATCGCTGCTTCTCCTCGCAGCGTGCTCTCTCGCACCGGCGCCATCGGTGCCGGAGCCGGTCGCCGAGCTTCCCGACAGCTTCGAGGGGGGCGAGGAGTCGGGGACGTACGAAGCCAGGGAGTGGTGGACCACTTTCCAGGATCCGGCGCTCAACACCGTCATCGACTCGGTGCTGGCCGCCAACTTCGACCTGGCCGAAGCGGTGGCCCGGGTGCAGCAGGCCAGGGCCCAGGCGGGGATTGCACGCGCATCGCTGCTTCCCGCCATCCAGGCCAGCGCGAACGTCAGCGACACGGACAACCCCTCCAACGCCGGCTTCGGCCAGCAGTTCCGCGAAATCGCGGGCGACCGCCTGCCCGGCTTCGAATTCCCCGAGCGCCTCGGCATCGAGACCTGGTCGCTGGGCGTCGACTTCGCCTACGAACTGGATTTCTGGGGACGCGCCCGCAACGATTCGCGGGCCGCCGGGCAGGAGTACCTGGCGTCGGAGTCGGACTACCACGCGGCGCGTATCGGCGTGCTGTCCGAGACCATCACGACCTACTTCGAGATCGCCGATCTGCGCAGGCGCGAAGCCCTCGCGCGCGCGACGATCGACGTGCTTCTTGAACGGGAGCAGCTCGCAGAGACCCGCTACGACCGCGGTCTGGTCACTTCCTTCGAACTCTACCAGGTTCGCCAGGAACTTCGGAACACGCAGGCCGCCCTTCCTCAGCTGGAGAGCCAGCTGGTCAACGCCGAAGGGCGTCTGGCCGTTCTGGTGGGCGGCTTCCGCGAGAAGCTCGACGCGATCCTCCCCGATTCGCTGGCGCCGCTGCCGTCGAGCGATCCCGTCTCCGCAGGGGTGCCGGCCGACCTCCTGGTTCAACGGCCGGATGTGCGCTCCGCGGGCCTGCGGCTCGAGGCCGCCCGCTTCACCATCGGCGCGCGCCGGGCCGAAATGCTCCCCTCCCTGTCGTTCTCGGGCACGATCGGGGTGCAGTCCGCGGACGCCGACGGGCTCTTCAATGTCGACCAGTGGTTTCGCAACCTGCTCGGCAACCTGACTGCGCCGATTTTCCAGGGGGGTCGCATCCGCAGCAACATCGCCGTCGCGCACGCCCGCTTCGGTCAGGCGGCGGCCGCCTACGGGCGCACCGTGGTGACGGCGGTTCACGAGGTGGAGACGGCGCTGGCCGCGCTCGGCAACGAAGGGCGGCGCCACGACTTCCTCGCATCGCAGCGGGACGAGGCCCGTGCCTCGGTCGAGCTGCAGTCGCGCCGCTACGCCGCCGGAGTGGGAGGTTACGTCGACTACCTCGACGCCGTGCGGGCGCTCCTCAACGTCGAGTCGACGCTCGCCGGTGCGCGCCGGGATCTGGCCCTGGCGCGCCTGGCGGTACACCGCTCCCTGGGCGGCGACTGGACCGTTCCACCCGAGGAGCTTGAGGGCCCGCGCATGGTGCCCGCCACCGAATCCGAAGGACCGGCCGACACGCCAACCGGGGGGACAGAATAGATGAGCCGCCGCCGCAGTTTTCTGATCGCTTCGGGCATCCTCGGGGGCGCCGTCGTCCTGGCGGCCGTCATGATCGCCCTGCGTCCCGACCCCCCGCTGCGCGAGCCGGGGTCGCAGGCGCCGTTCGTCACGACCGCCCTCGCCGCGGGCCGGGACGGCGCCATCCCGGTCTACAGCGCGGGCACGGTGCGTCCTCGCGCCGAGATCGATGTCGCCGCCCAGATCAACGGCAAGGTCGCGTCGGTCGCGCCCGCGTTCCTGAGCGGCGGGCGCGTGAGTGCGGGAGAAGTCCTTTTCCGCATCGACGACGCGGACTACCTGAACCGCGTGCAGCAGGCGCGCGCCAACGTCGCCGCGCAGTTGGTAGCGCTCCTGCAGGCCGAGGAGGAGGCCCGCATTGCCCGCGCCGAATACGAGGGGTTCCTGCGCCGGCGGGCAGACGATGCCCCTCCTCCGGGCGAAGCGAGCCCGCTCACGCTCCGGGAGCCGCAACTGGCCGCCGCCCGGGCTGCGCTGGCGCGGGACAGCGCCGCTCTCGCCGACGCGGAGCTGGCGCTCTCGCGGACCGAAGTGCGCGCGCCCTTCAGCGGCATCGTGAGAACCGAGATGGTGGACGTCGGGCAGTTCGTCGCCGCCGGACAGGGCGTAGGCCGGCTCTACGCCGACGACGCCGTGGAGGTGGTGGTTCCGCTGTCGGACGCCGATGCGGCCCTCATCCCCGACCTCTGGATGCTGGATGCGGGTGATGGCGACGCAAGCGTCGAGGCCACAGTGATGGCCGAGTACGGAGATGCCTCGTACGCGTGGTCGGGATACGTGGACCGGGCTGAGGCCGCGCTGGACGAACAGACCCGCACGATCGACGTGGTGGTGCGCGTCCCCGACCCGTTCGCGGGCGGTCGGGCGGCCACCCCGGAGGGCGACATCGCGGAAGCGGAAGACGGCCCGAGCGGTCCACCCCTTCTGGTCGGCCAGTTCGTGGAGGTGCGCATCGCCGGAGCCGCCCCGGAGCGCTACTTCACCGTGCCCCGTTCCGCGCTGCGGACCGGGAACGAAGTCTGGGCGCTGCGCCAGGACACTCTGGTCACCATCGTCCCGGTGGGCGTCCTGCAGCGTGCCGACGAACTCGTGTACGTCACCGGTGGCCTTGCGGAAGGACAGGCGGTTGTGCTGAGCGGCCTGCAGTTCGCCACCGAGGGCATGGTGGTGCGGACGAGCGCCGACGGGCCCGGATGAGCCGGCCGGACGAGCACTCGCCGGACGAGCACTCGTCGAACGACCGGCCGCGGGAGGCGCGCGGCCCCATCGCCTACATGGCCCGCAACGGGGTCGCCGCCAACCTGCTCATGTTCTTCATTCTGGCGGCGGGCTTCGTCTCCCTGCGCGGCCTCGTACAGGAAGTCTTCCCGGAGATTTCCCTCGACCAGGTCGTCATCTCGGTTCCCTATCCCGGGGCCACGCCCGACGAGATCGAAGAGTCGATCCTGCGCAAGATCGAGGAACAGATCGAGGCGGTGGACGACGTCAAGGAGATCCGTTCGACGGCGGCCGAGGGGCGGGGGTCGGTAACGGTGGAACTCCAGTTGGGCGCCGACGTCGCGCGGGCACTGGACGACGTCAAGGCCCAGGTCGACCGGATCCAGACCTTCCCCGCCGGCGCGGAGCGCCCCGAGGTCAGCGAACTGACCAATCGCCAGAGCGTCATCCGCCTGGTGCTGTTCGGCGACGTGGGCGAGCGCACGCTCAAGGAGCTGGCGTACCGCACCGAAGACGGGCTCTCGGCGCTTCCGGTGGTCTCCTACGTCGAAACGACGGGCATTCGCGACTACGAGATTTCCGTCGAGGTCCCTCTCCATCAGCTGCGGGCGCTGGGCCTGACCCTGGGGGACATCGCGGGCGCGGTGCGGGGCGGATCCCTTGACCTGTCCGCGGGAAGCATCGACACCCGGGACGAGGAGGTGCGCATCCGCACCACCGGGCAGAACTACACCCAGCACGACTTCGAGGACATCATCGTCCTCAGCCGGGTGGACGGCACCGTGGTGCGCCTGGGGGACATCGCCGAGGTGCGCGACGGCTTCCGCGACGTGGACCTGATCGCCCGCTTCCAGGGCCAGCCCGCCGTCTATGTGGAGGTCTTCCGGACCTCGGACGAGAAGGTGCTCGACATCGTTGCGGCGGTCGAAGAGCACCTGGAAGAGGAGGTCGTCCCGTCGCTGCCCGCCGGGGTGGGACTGGAGGTGTGGAACAACTCCGGCCAGATCTTCGAGAGCCGCCTCGGGCTGCTGGTGAAGAACGGCCTCATCGGCCTGGCGCTCGTCCTGCTCTCGCTCACCCTCTTCCTGGATCTCAGGCTCGCGTTCTGGGTGGCGGTCGGCATCGCGGTGTCCTTCGTCGGCACCTTCGCCGTGATGAACTGGCTGGCCGTTTCGATCAACATGATGACGCTCTTCGCGTTCATCCTCGCCGTCGGCATCGTCGTCGACGACGCCGTGGTGGTGGGCGAAAACATCCATGCGGAGCGCGAGAAGGGCTGGCGCGGCGTGGACGCGTCCATCCGCGGGACCCGCCGCATCACGGGCCCGGTCATCTTCGCCGTCCTCACCACAGTGGTGGCGTTCTGCCCGCTGTTCCTCGTCCCGAGCGTCATGGGGAGGCTGATGACGATGCTCCCCGTCGTCGTGATCTCCGTCCTCATGTTCTCGCTCGTCGAGTCGCTCCTGGTTCTGCCCAACCACCTGTCTCACATGCCGGATCCGGGGAGGCACCGGCGCCGGTCCCGGGATCACCTGGTCGCCCGCATCCAGCGGGCGGTCGATCGCGGGTTGAAGCGCTTCATCGCCGGGCCTCTCGACCGGGCCCTCAGGGTCGCGACCGCTCAGCCCGGGCTGGTCATCACGAGCGGGATCGCGCTCATCGTCCTCTCCGTCGCCATGGTGCCGGCGGGCATCATCCGGGTGAATTTCATGCCCACGGTGGAGGCGGACCTGGTCACGGCCACGCTGGAGATGCCGGAAGGGACGCCCGCGGAGCGGACCTCCGAGATGGCCGATTTCCTGGCAGCGTCGGGATACCGGGCCATCACGCGTCTGTCCGCCGATGGCGGCGGATCGCTCCTCGAGGGGGTCAACTCGACGGTGGGGCAGGAGGCCCGGCAGATGCAGCCCTTTGGAGCCGGGCCCCCACCCGATCCGCGCCCCAACCTGGCGGCGGTGGAATTCAAGCTCGTAACCGCTGAATTCCGCGACGTGTCCGCGGCCGACTTCCAGCAGGCGTGGCGGGAGGAACTGGGTCCCCTCCCCGCGGCGAAGGCGCTCACCATCACGGCCGAGCTGCTCAACTTCGGCTTTCCGGTTCACGTCGAGCTCGCCCACCCGGATCCCGGGCGTCTTACATCGGTCGCCGACAGCCTGATGGAGCGCTTGCGGGCGTTCGAGGGCGTGTTCGATGTCCGCGCGGACCAGGATCAGGGACTCAGGGAGATCCAGCTCGACCTGCGCCCGGAGGCCCGGACCATGGGGCTGACCCTGGATGCCCTGGCCCGCCAGGTGCGCTCCGCGTTCTTCGGCAACGAGGCGGTGCGCGTACAGCGCGGCCGCGAGGAGGTGCGCGTCTACGTTCGCCTGCCCGAAGAGGAACGCAACGCCATCGCGGACGTGGAGGAGTACCTGGTGCGCACGCCCATGGGAGGCGAGGTGCCGCTGGGCCGAGTCGCCTCGGTGCGCCTGGGAAGCTCGCCCACCACGATCCGGCGGACGGACGGAGAGCGGGTCATCACCGTCACTGCCGACGTCGACCGCGAAGTCATCACCGGCGGCGAGGTGACGGAGCAGCTTGCCGCGACCGTGCTTCCGGCACTGGCCGCCCGCGACCCGAGCCTCTCCTACAGCTTCGGAGGCCAACAGCAGGAGCAGGTGGAGTCCTTCGGCGCGCTGGCGAGCGGCTTCGCCCTGGCTCTGCTCGCCATCTACGCTCTGCTCGCGATCCCCTTCGGCTCCTACACCAAGCCCTTGATCGTCATGGCCGCCATCCCCTTCGGGATCATCGGCGCGATCGCGGGCCACCTGCTGCTGGGGCTGCCCATGAGCATGATGTCGATGTTCGGCGTGATCGGCCTGAGCGGCGTCGTGGTGAACGATTCCCTGGTCATGATCGATTTCATCAACAATCGCCTCCGGCGGGGAATGCCCGGCAGGGAGGCGATCATCGACGGAGCCAAGGCGCGCTTCCGCCCGATCCTGCTTACGTCCGTGACCACCTTCCTGGGGGTGGCGCCGCTCGTCTTCGAGCGCAGCCTGCAGGCGCAGTTCCTGGTGCCGATGGCGGCTTCACTCGGCTTCGGAATCCTGTTTGCGACGGCGGTGCTGATGCTGATCGTGCCCGCCCTGACCATGGTGCACCACCGCCTCACCGAGGGACGATCGGTCGCTTCTCCTGCCGCTTAGGGCGCCCCTCCCGCTCTCTCGAACTCCGCTGCAAACAGCGCCCGGGTATCCGGGTCGAGGCGGACCTCGGAGGGCTCGGCGTCCACCGGGATCACGAGGTTGTGGGAGGCCGCGTCCACCTCGACGGTGACCACCTGGGCCGGCACCGGGTCGCGACCCATGTAGATCCCGATGTCGAGCGGCATCCGGAACAGCCCCGTCTCCTGCACCTGGCGCAGATCGACGCGCACTACGCCGGCGTCGGAGTCGTACGTCCATGACCCCTCGAAGACCGGATTGCCCCCGTGCCGGAGCCACTGGTCGAAGAAGGCCTGCAGGTCGTCGCCGGAAGCTTCCTCCATGGCCTGCATGAGGTCGTCGGTCGAGGCCGTCCCGTTCAGGTGACGGGCATAATAGGTGCGGATGCCCCTCTGGAAGGCCTCGTCGCCGATGCGCTGCCTGAGCATGTGCAGCACCCAGGCGCCCTTCTGGTAGGTGGCCACGCTGGTCACCCGCGACATGTCCTCGAGGTCGTCGTGGACGACGCGATAGTCGGGATTCTGCGAGTACCAGAACCGCACGCGCTCCGCCGCCTCGCGGAGGCCGGTGACGAAGTCGTCCCTTCCGTACGCGTGCTCGCGAAAGAGCAGTGTGAAGTAGGTCGCGAATCCCTCGCTCAGCCACACGTCGTCCCACTCGGACTCGGTGACCGCGTTGCCGAACCACTGGTGTGCGATCTCGTGGATGACGACGTTGCGCCAGCGCACCGACCTGTCGCCCGTAACCGCGTTCTCGCTGTACATGAGGGCGGTCGCGGCCTCCATGCCCCCGCCGGTGGCCGGGGAGGTGATGTTGGCCAGCTTCTCGTAGGCGAAGGGTCCCACGTAGTCGTCGAAGAAGGCGAGGACCTGGAGGGTGGGGACGGCGAAGTCGTGGAAGCCCGCGTCACGGTCGCGCGCGTACACCCAGGTCTGAACGGGCTTCCCGTCGAACTCGCCCAGGTTCTGCACTGCGAAGCGCGCCACGCCGACCACGAAAAGCCACGGAGAGATGGGTGCCGACTGCCGCCAATGAGTGCGGCGCATGCCTCCGTCAAGGTCCGTCTCCTCCAACAGGACGCCGTTGGACACCACCTGGTAGTGCGCGGGCGCGGTGACGACGAACTCGCACGCGGCCTTCTCCGCCACATGGTCCACCGTGGGCAGCCAGTTGCGCGCGCGGTTGGGCCAGTTGTCGCTGAAGAAGGTGCGCTCGCCGTACTTGTTGGCGCCTATGCGGAGGCCGGACGCGGGGGCGCCCCGGTAGCTCACCGTCACCGAGTCCCTCTCGCCGGGGCGGCCCGCCCGGGGCAGCCGCACCGTGAGGAGGTCGTTCTCATGGCGGTACTCCAGGGGACGCCCCGCCGCCCGGACGCCTGTAACCTCCATTCCCCGACCGCCGGGCTTCACGCCGATCAGGTCCAGCGGCAGCTCCACGACTCCGGCCGCCGTGAAACGGAATCTCACCGTCGCTCGTCCGGTAATTCGGTCGACGTCATCGCGGAGCGTCAGCTCGAAGCGGTACGCCTCGACGTCGATGCCGGGGCGAGGTTGCTCGACGACGATCCCTGCGTGGGGCTGCTCGACAAAACGGGGAGCGGGGGTCGTTCCGAGCAGCAGGAGTGCGGGTATCCACGGTAACGCGATCAGGCGGCGGCGCATTGGACATCCTTGCCAGGGATTGCATTGACGGAAACACCATGACATTTGACGCGGGGTTGTCCGTGTTGCATATATTGGTCTATCCAGCTCGGGAGACAATACAGCCACTCAGGTCGAGCCGCTCGAGATGCGGCAGGTGTGTGTTGTGTGCAGCACCCGCACGCCGGAAAGTGCGGTAGCTGTGTGTGGAATCTACGGCCGGATAATGCAGCATGACCCATCGTCGCAGGCAGCGGGGGGACGCACCGTCCGCGTCCGAGAATCTGTGCGTGTATTGCGGCAGACCGGTGCCGGTTCGGCGCGACGGAACAACCTGCCGCGCGAAATGCGCCCGAGCCTACCGGGACCGCGAAGCGCGCCGGGAGCGCGCCCGCGCCTCGGCGCGAGCCTGGCTGTACGCCCGACAGCGCAGGACCGATTCGGTCATCTCCGACTGACGCCGCCAGGGACACCCCTTCCCGCGTCGTTTCCCTGACCCGCGGGTCGCGCGGCAACGCCCGGC
>VYDD01000329.1 GCA_009843625.1 Gammaproteobacteria bacterium
GATCTGGGACGGCTCCGCGTATCCCAGTGTTAACGCGCGCGCGACCCCCATCTACGTCAACGGCAAGCTGATCAGCGTCGCCGGCGAGAAGCGCCACGTCATCGCCACCGATCCGGCCAGCGGCGAGGTGCTGTGGGACTGGGTGGAGCCCGAGACCTTCCGCTGGGAGTACTCGATGCGGAAGAACCACGGCAAGGGCGTCGCGTACGCGAACGTCGACGGCCGCGACATTATCTACGTGGTCACGCCCGCATTCTTCCTGCACGCGCTCGACGCCGAGACCGGCGAGCCCATCGAGGGCTTCGGAGGCTCGGTGGACATCGAGGGCTTCCCCAAGACCGGGACCGTGGATCTGCTCGACGACCTGGGCCACGAGCACGACGACTACATGGGCGTCCCGCTCGAGAAGGGCTACATCACCAGCTCCTCCCCGGCCATCGTGGTCAACGGCGTGATCATCGTCGGCAACTCCGCCGAGCAGGGATACAACCAGTCTCGCCAGGAGAACATTCCGGGCGACATCCTCGCCTATGACGCGCGCACCGGCGAGTTCCTGTGGAAGTTCGACGTGATCCCCGGGCCCGGAGAGTTCGGGCACGAGACCTGGGAGAACGACGCGTGGGAGTGGACCGGCGACATCTCCTCGTGGGCACCGCTCTCGGCGGATCCCGAGCTGGGGCTCGTCTACATCCCCACCAACGGCGCCACCCAGGACTTCTTCGGCGGCTTCCGGCCGGGCGACAACCTGTTCAGCACGAGCCTGATCGCGCTGGACGTGCAAACCGGCGAGCGGGTGTGGCACTACCAGCTGGTCCGTCACGACATCTGGAACTACGACACCTCCACCGCGCCCATCCTGGTGGACGTGACGGTCGATGGCGAGGACATCCCCGCCATCGTGCAGATCACCAAGCAGTCCTTCGCCTACGCCTTCAATCGCGCGACCGGCGAGCCCATCTGGCCCATCGAGGACAAGCCGGTGCCGGCGTCGAAGGTGCCGGGCGAGAAGCTGGCCGAGACGCAGCCGCATCCGACCTGGCCTCTTCCGTACGACATGCAGGGGCTGAGCGTGGACGACCTGGTCGACTTCACGCCCGAACTGCGCCAGGCCGCCCTCGACCTGCTCGAGCCCTACGACTGGGGTCCGTTCTTCCAGCCCCCGCTGCACCGCGACAACGACGAGGGCAAGCTGGGCTCCATCTGGTGCCCCGGCGACGTGGGCGGCACCAACATCGACGGCACGCCCGCGGTGGATCCCGAGAGCGGGGTCATCTTCGTGACGTCGCAGAAGGGATGCTCGTCGCGGCTGGTGGTGCCCGGCCACGAGGTCGACGAGAGGGTGGAGGCACCCACCGGCACGACCATCAACGACTTCGCGGTGCTGGGCGGCGCGCGCATCGGGCGCGTGCAGGGGCTGCCGATGTACAAGCCCCCTTACAGCAAGATCACCGCGATCGACATGAACACCGGCGAGCACCTCTGGTGGATCCCGGTGGGCGACACCCCCAACAACGTGCTCAACCATCCCGCGCTCGAGGGCATCGATCTCCCCAACACGGGGACCGGGCGCCAGGCTGCGCAGATCGTGACCCCGGACATGCTCCTGTACACGGGCAACGCGAGCGACAACACGCCCATGCTTTACGCCGTCGACAAGGCGACGGGCGAGCGGCTGGGCGAGGTCGAGCTCCCCGGCAACCCGCGCTACGGCATGATGACGTATATCCACGAGGGCAAGCAGCGGATCGTGATCCAGGCGCCGAACATGCTGATGGCGATGAGTCTGCCGTAGGGGGAGGATGACGACGCCCGATTCGCCTCGGCCACGCGGTTGGCCGGGGCGCATCCTCCAGTTCGGCCTGACCCGGATCGTTCTGGGTGTCGTGACGATCGTGGGGGTGGGGATCCTCACCAACTTGATCGTGCTTGGCCTGTACGGGGCCCTGGGCTTCGATGTACCGGGCCAGGACTCCCTCCACTACGTCATCCCCCTGGTGATCGCGGTCCATTTCGCCTATAGGGGCTTCGTGCGCCTGGTGGAGCGCCGCCGCGCCGAGGAGCTGTCCGGCAAGGGTGCCGTGCGGGAGACTGGCGCGGGGATCGCGGTCGGCGCGGGCCTCCTGGCAACCACCATCGGCATCATCGCGGCGTTGGGATACTACCAGGTCACCGGATCGAACCCCTGGACCGCAGTGGTGCCCACGTTCGCCACGGCCGTGGTCGCCGGGTACGTGGAAGAGGTCGTCTTCCGCGGCGTGCTGTTCCGCATCATCGAGGAGAGCCTGGGCACCTGGATCGCCCTGGCGATCACCGCGCTCCTGTTCGGGTTCGTCCACATCATGAACCCCAACGCGACGCTGTTCTCCTCGTTCGCCATCGCCATGGAGGCCGGGGTGCTGCTGGGCGCCGCCTACGTTCTCACCAGGAGGCTCTGGCTTGCGGTCGGCATCCACTTCGCCTGGAACTTCACCCAGGGCGGCATCTTCGGCGGGAGGATGTCGGGGCTCACCGTTGATGGCCTGCTCGAGTCGGAGTTGACCGGCCCCACGCTGCTTTCAGGCGGGGAGTTCGGGGTAGAGGCGTCGATCTTCGCGCTGGTGCTGGGGCTGGGGACCGGGATCTGGTTCCTGGTCCGGGCCGGCCGCAAAGGCCACTTCATCGCGCCGTTCTGGAGGAGGGGGTAGGGTCGGACAAGCGCTGGGTTGATTGCGGGACGCACCCGGCGTGTGTATGTTGCGTGTGCCTACACATTGTACACGCTCATCCCCGAAGCAGTTGATGCCGCGAATCCACCTGATCGTGTCTGAGCCGGACCGCACCCGCTACGCGGCCGCTGCGCGCCGCGAAGGACTTTCGTTGAGCGCGTGGCTTCGCGCCGCGGCTGGCGACCGCCTGGACGATCGTGCGGACGCCGAACCGTTTCGCACGGAGGATGACGTCTGGCGGTTCTTCGCAGAGCGCGACGCCGAGATGGACGGCGGCACAGAGCCCGACTGGGAGCAGCACCTCGACGTCATACGCGGGTCCCGGAGCCGGGGCGCTGCGGGGACCTGACGCTCCGAGCCATGGTCTTCGTCGACACCAACGTCCTCATGTACGCGGTGGGAAGAGATCACCCGCTCCGTCCGCGGGCCCGCCACTTCTTCGCCGCCGCGACGACGGAGCAGCAACCGCTCGCAACCTCGTCGGAAGTCCTTCAGGAGCTGGCCCATGCGTACCTGCCGGTTGAGCGTACGCAGGCCCTCGCCGCCGCCCTGCTGCTCATCGACCGTACGCGGACCGAGGTGTGGCCGCTGGAGCGCGATGACGTGATCCTGGGCATCGAACTCGCAGGCAGGCACCCGGCGCTCGGCGCCCGCGACCTGTGCCACCTCGCCAGCTGCCAGCGCCGCGGCGTGACCCGCATACAGACGTTCGACCGCGCCCTGAGGGCCGCCGCGGAATCCCTGCGGTAGGACGAGTCATCGACGGTCGGCGAGTGCGAGGCCGACGTGTCCCGACAGTTGCAGGCGTTGGCCACCCGATGCGCGATCGTACACCGTAGCGACTTCGACCTGCCGGCCGCTCAGCCGGGCCCGGTAGGCGCCGCGCACGTCCATCGTCCAGCCTGTGGGGTGGAGGTCCGGCCCCGGCGTCATGCCCGGCGCGCGGTCCTGCCAGAGCGCGAAGCCGCCTCTGGTCTGGCCGCCCCAGCGGGGGGACGCGGACAGCGAGAATCCTTCCTCCCCGCGCCCCCCCACGGTAAGGGTCAGGCCGGCGCCGCTCTCGCCGTAGCGGGTGGCCGAATGGAAGGCGAGCCACCGCCCCAGCAGGTCGAGGCCAACAACGCCGATCTGGGTGCGCAGGCCGCCGGAGACTTCCACGCCGCGTCCGGTTTGGCCGTCGCCGCCGTCATGCCGCACGTGCACCGCGCCGGAGGGGGCGACTCCCGCGCCGCCGACACGCATCTCGCTTCGCACATCGAGGCCGAGGCGGGCCTGATGCACGCGCCCGCGCAGGTCGTCGATCGTCTCCGTCCCCTCGCCGGTCGACAGGCTGGCCCACCCCGCGTCGGCCCGCAGTCCGAAGGCGATCGGGCCGCCCGACGGTCCCAGCCGCCGCTGGAACTCGAAGAGCCCCATGGCTAAGTCCAGCGGGCTCTCGCCGACGCGGCCCGTCTCGGCCCGCTCGTTCCGGGCATCCCCCCTGCCAGCGCCGAACGTCGTCCAGATTGCGGTGGCTCCTCGGGACCAGCGCAGGTACGGATGCACCGACGTCATCGAGGTGCTCAGGCGGCCACTCGCCGTCCCGGCGTTCCAGTCGCCGGCGCCCTTGCTGCGGCCCAGCGCGACGCCGAAGAGCCAGCTCGGAAGCTGTGCGTCGAGGCCCAGGTAGCGGACGCGCAGATCTCCGTCGTAGTCGCCGGAGATGCGGGCCAGCCCGGACCCCAGTTCGGCGGCACCGCCCTCGTAGCGCTGCACGTCCGTCTGGCCCCACAGCGACCACGCGATTCCGGCGCGTGCCGAGTCGGCGGACTGGCCTCCCCACGCAAGCGTGAAGTCCGTGGCGGAGATGCCGGCGGGAGCCCGGATCTGGTGCAGCGAGCTTAAGACGCCCGCGGGCGTCTCGTGCGCGAACCGGTTCGACATCGCCTCGGGGTCGGGCAGCCATCCTGCCACGACCTGCTTCGCCGCGTCCCAGAAGGTGTGCCCGTCCGGGAGCGCCACGGATCTGCCTCCAACGCGCAACCCGGACTGCTGGCCCGCGTCGGTACCGCCCGTGCGAGCGCCGGGCGCCACGCGTCGTTCGAGCGTCATGCGGGCGCTCGAGAGATAGGACCGCGCCACGGCGGCGAACGCATCGCTCAGCACGGCTCGCCCCGACCGGTCGCTCACGCCGACGGTCACGCGCTGGGCCGCGGCCAGTCCACCGGGGTCCGTGGCCGTGACGGTGACCGTGGCGTCCCCGTAGGTCACCGGCAGCAGGGCGAGCGCCGCTCCGTTGACCGCCGCGGTGACGACGTGCGCGTTGGAGGTCTCGGCCGTGAAGGCCAGCGGATCGCCGTCGAGGTCGGTGAAGAAGGGCGTGAGGTCCACGGTCACCCCTGCTGCGCCCTCGTCCAGCAGTTGATCGGGGATCTTGCCGACCGCCGCCGGCCCGTCGTTGACCGGAACCACGGTGACCTCGACGGTCGCGGTGTCGGCGAGGCCGCCCGCGTCGGCAACGACGTAGGTGAAGCGGTCGGGACCGTGGTAGTTCGGGTTCGGGACGTAGGTGACGTGCGTTCGGTCCGCCGCCACCGCGGCCGTGCCGTGCCCGGCGGGCGAAACGCTCCGGACGCGCAGCCGGTCGCCGTCCAGATCCGCGTCGTTGTCGAGCACGGGGATCTCGATCGCCTCGTCCTCCCGCGTGGTGGCCTGGTCGTCCGCGGCACCGGGCGCGTCGTTGACGGGAGTCACGGTGACTTGGACGGTCGCGGTGTCCGCAAGGCCGCCCGCGTCCGCGACCACGTAGGTGAAACGGTCCGGGCCGTGGTAGTTCGGGTCCGGCGCGTACTGGACGGCCGCGCCGGCGCCGACAACCTGCGCCTGCCCATGTTCGGGCGCGCCGACCGACACCACGCGAATGCGGTCTCCGCGATCCGGATCGTCATCGTTGGCCAGGACGTCCACCCTCGTCCTCCGGTCTTCGGCTACGCTCAGCGCGTCGTCGGTGGCCGCCGGGTGCTCGTTCACATCGACCACCTGCACCTCGACCTCCGCCCGCGCTTCGCCGCCCGGCGCGTCGGTCGCCGTGACGGTCAGCGCGTAGCGGTTCGGACCCGCTTCAAAGTCCTCCCCGGGGCCGACGTAGCGCAGCGCCCCCGACGCCGCATCGATGACGAAACGGTCGCTGCCCGACACCAGCCCAAGCTCGACATCGTCTCCATCGGGGTCGGTCACGCGAACCTGGCCGAGCGTCACGGGCGTCCCGCGGGCGTCGCGGTTCTCGGCAATCTCGAAACGAAGCGGCCCAGCGAACATCGGAGGGCGGTTCACGACCTCGACCGCAACTTCCGCAGCCGCCGTCCCGCCCCGTCCGTCACGAACTGCAACCCGGATGACGACGCGGCCGAGGCGGTCCGGTGCCGTCCAGCGCGCAACGGGCCCGTCGGTCGCGCCCGTGAACGTCCCCTGCCCGGCGCTCCAGTCGTACACGATGGCGTCCCCGTCCGGATCCGAGGCGTCGGCCCTCAGGCGCACCTCGCCGCCGCGCGGAACCGTGCAGGGCTCGCAGGCCGCCTGCACCGTGGGCGGGTTGTTCGGCCTCGGCGGGGGCGTCGTCAACCTGGTGAAGGTGAGCCTCGCCATGCGCACGTTGGAGAACGGGCCCGTGGCCGCAATGCGCGTAATGACGCCCTGCGGGCTGGTGTCGGGATTGGAAAGCGAGAAGTCGTCGCCCTCCTCGGTGCCGGCATCGTACGGAAAGAGATCCACCACATGCGATTCCCGCCATTCATCCGCGCCGTCGAGCAGAGACACTCCCGACACACCGACGAACCAGTCGGGACTGGGACCGATCATCGACAGGAGCGTTACCCGTGGATGCGTCCTCGTGACGTCGATATTGAACGTCGCACGGCCGGTGCCGCCCCCGGCGACGCCCTCCTGAATGACGGACCGCGTGTGCGGACTGGCCGCAACTTCGCTGCGGAAGGTCCCCGTGAAGCCCTCCTCGGCCACGCCCTCGACACCGGGACTGGCCCGCTCGCCCGCCCGCCAGAACGTGACGCCGCTCCCGTGCACGCCGCCGATCAGCGTCGTGAAGTGCCCGCCCGGCGCCACTCCTCCAGGCGTGCTTGCCAGCGTCCAGTTGCCCTCGAACCTCACCCGGTAGGTGATCTCCTGCGGGGCGGCCGGCAGGGGGAACAGGCCCATGGCCATGGGCACGGCGAGGAGTACGCTGAAGCGGCGGTGGCTCAGGAATCGAGGTTGCATTCGTGGAATCCCATCTGAATGCGGCCCACCCAGCGAAATCCTACGGCTCTCCCTCCGAGGCGAACCAGCCGGGCTCAGAGACCGAGTTCGGAATGCGAACCGAGACGCACCAAGCGCAGGGTATCGGCACCGGCCTTCTGGTAGATCAGCAAGAGGTCCGGCTTCACGTGACAGTCGCGGAAATCTCGCCACTCGCCGCTCAACGCGTGGTCGTGGTGACGAGGCTCCAGTGGCCGATCGTTGGCCAAGGCCTCCACGACAGGGGCCAGGATGGCGTCGATGTAGGTCCGATGCCGACCCCGGGACTCCCGCTTATAGTCGCGCTTGAACCGGCTGGTCCGCTCAATCGTCCGCATGCAGATCGTCGAAGAGATCCTCGACGCTGTCGAACTGCGGGAGGTTGCCTCCGCGGGCCTCCTTCATTGCTTCGATCGTGGCGGCGTTGGGAACCAGCGGCGCAAACGGCAGCGCCTTCTCGTGCGCGACCTTCGTCAGCAGCAGCCGCACCGCGCCGGACACGGTCAGGCCCATGGCCGCCAGCACCGCGGCCGCCTCCTCCTTCACGGTCTTGTCGATGCGGGCCTGGACGAGGTGATTTGGCATGTCGAGCACCCCCCTTGAGTTGCATTACAACTATCATGCAGGCCGGATGTCAGGTCAAGGGTACTTCATCGCCGGCGCGGAAGGGCGCTCAGCAGTGGTTGCTGAGCCGTCGCTGGTCCTTGTGCCGAAGGCCGTGCGTATCGAACGCAAGCGAGCCATCTGCCGAAATCGAGTCCAGGAATGAGAGGCCCGCCCGGATCGACTCCAGCAGCTGCTCCGCCATGCCCCGGGTGAGGTTGCTCTTCACGACAATCCGGAACATGGACGCACCGGCTTCGGCATCGTGGAACAAGGGCAGCTTCTCCTGCGTCAGGGGATGATCGAACTGCATGCGATAGCTTCCTACGTACCAATGATGCTGATCCAGGGCGTTCTGAAGGTCGAAGTCGTCATAGCAGAGTCGGCACTCGGGGTTGAGCCTGGCCGTGACCACCGGCAGGCAGTCGTCGTCGCCGTTGTCGAGCAGGACGAACCGCGCCTTGCCGCCGTGGCGCATCGACCGCAATCCGGCGCGCAGGTAGGCGGCGTTGGCCATCATGTTCTCGCAGCACTGCCGGTAGCCGGACATTCCGTAGTGGAGCAGCTTGTAGTACTGGACGTAGACGCCCGCCGCCGGTCTGGAGAAGTTGAGCGTGTACGACTCCGCCCTGCCCCCAAGATACGTTACGGCAATGGCGATCTGCTCGCTCAGGTGCTGGCGGTGTCGCCAGACGATCCAACCGGTTCCGCAGATCGACTCGCCGTACTTGTGTCCGCTTGCTGAAATCGACAGGACGTTACCGACCCGGAAATCCCATGGCGGCAGGCCATCCTGGAATGGCGCGATGAATCCACCGGACGCCGCATCGACATGGATGCCGACCTGGTAGCCGTGTTCGGCGTTGATCTCGTCGATGACGTCGCTTATCTCCTGAACAGGGTCGTAGTGGCCGCCGTAGTGATTGCCCATGATGCAGACGACCCCCATCGTGCGTTCGTCGATCACGTCCGGGAGCTTCGCGGCATCCAGGGTGAAGGTTTCGACCGAAGGCGGGATGAGTCTCGGCTCAACGTCCATGTACCTGAACAGCTTCTCCCATGCCGCCTGGTAGCAGGTGGATACGACCAGATTCGGGCGCACCTCCGCCGCCTGCTCCGCGGTCATGCCGCAGCGTTGGGCGTACCAGGCGCGCCAACGGAACTTCAGCGCCAGTCCAGCCAGCAGGCAGGCTTCGGTGGAACCTGCCGTGCCCGCACCCGGGAACACGCCGAAATCCTTGAAGTCGGGACCCTCGGGGCAGTTCCACAGGCCGCCGATCATGTTGACCGTTGTGTCGTGGAGCCGGTAAGACTGCGGGTAGACCGTTTGGTCGGCCAGGTTGACCCGTAGCCCCAGGAGTGCGATGGCCTCTTCCTCGGGGTCGAGGGTCACATTCACATAGGATGAGGTATTCAGCCGGTGGTCGAAGTCAAGCGCGTGGGCGTCTTCCACGACTTGCCTTGCCGACCTCCGATCCAGGCCCCGTTCGGGCATGCGGCGCAGCTTGAACCAGTCCGTCTTGACCAGCGGCGACTCGTAGTAGCCGTCCTGCGTTCCCTGAACGAATGCCAACCGCGCCTGAAGCCGTTCCACTTCGCGGCGCAGATGCTGCACTTCGTCGGACATATCCAGCCTCCCTTGCCAAGGCCCGGACCACGCGTCCCCGACCCGATCTTACCGCAGCGGCCAAACCTCCGAGGAAGTCCTGGACCGCGGACGAGCGCGTAGGACCCTCACCGCGGCGGCCCACCTCCCCGGCTGCTTCCGCCGATCGGGTCGCCCTGCGGCATCACCAGGGCGCCGCCGGGGACCGTGTTCTCGATGCGCTGCTGCCAGCGGCGGATGTCCGCGGCCACCAGGCGCTGGTGGGGGGACGGGTCCGCCATCGCCTCCAGGTCCGTGGCCAGCCCCTCCAGGCGGTCGGCGAGTACGGCGCGCACCTCGGCGGCGTTTCCGTCCTGGGCGGCCTGCTGCATCATGCGGTCGGCGACCGAGCGCTGGATGGCGTGCAGCACCCGCTGGCGGTAGGCGTCCGGGGCCGCGTCCGCCCCCCAGGTGTGCTCGATCAGGCGGTCCGCGACCTCCTCAAGGCCCGGGTAGTCGCCCATGCTGCCGAACACCAGCAGGCGGGCCATGCGGTTGGGGTGAAGGATCTCGCCCACCGCGAAGTCGGCCGCCGCCTCCGCCGCGCCCACGGGGTCGAAGATCAGCCCGGTGTAGCCGGGGAAGACCTCGCCCTCGTCGTGGCGGTAGGCCGGGGGCGTGATCATCTACACGACGTCCTCGGGCAGCGTCAGGAAGTCGACCGTCAGCGTCGAGAGAATCGTCTCCAGCGCATCGCGCTGCTCATCCGCCGGGATGATGGCGAACGGCGTCTGGCCATCTCCCTTGAGCGCGTAGCGATAGTCGGCGCCGCCGATGGTCTGCGCCGCGGAGCGGAGCTGGAAGCGGTGGTGCATGTAGAGCGGCATCAGGACGTATTCGAGGTCCGAGAGCGGCTCCCCGGTGCGGAGCACGTCGGTGCCGAACTTCTCGAGCCCGATCTCGCGCACGTCGATTTCAAGCTTCAGATGGTCGACCAGGTTGGCCCCGTTATCCCATACGCTCGCTCCCGGATGCGCGGCCCCGATGAAGTTGTTGTTGGTGTGCATCATGAAGACGAGCCCGTCGTCGATGCCCTGCAGGACGATGTCGTTCAGCGCCGCCCGCTCGTCGACTCCGTCCGGAAACTCCCGGTAGAGCCAGTTGACGGAGAGCTTGTCGTAGGTGCCGATGCGGGGCACGTAGGCGTCGGAGAGGTCGATGTCGCCGTTGTCGTCGATGGTGGCCAGGGGCGCGGGATAGTCCATGACGCTCTCGCGGCCGTAGGTGCTGGAGAGATAGTTGTGCGGGAAGCCGAGCGTGTGCCCGACCTCGTGCGCGGACAGTTGCCGGACGCGTGCGAGCGCCATTTCCACCGCGTCCGAGTTGCCGGCGACCTGGGCCAGGTACTCGAAGTCCGGAGCCCCAGCGAGCATGCACGCCTCCCAGTAGGCGCGCGCCTCGGCGCTCATGGGGATGTCGAAGTAGCCGCCCCCGTCGTCGGAGGTGATCCCGCCCGTGAACGGCGGCACCATCCCCTGCCCGTGCAGGTAGTCCTGGCGCAGCCGCAGGCTCCCCAGGTTCACCACCCCGCGCACGATCTCGCCGGTGCGCGGATCGATCACCGAGTTGCCGTAGGAGTAGCCGCGCGTCCGCCGGTGGGTCCAGTGGATCATGTTGTAGCGGATGTCCTGCGCGTCGACCCCCTCGGGCAGCACCTCGACCCGGTAGGCGTCGATGAAGCCGGCCTCTTCGAAGGCCTCGGCCCACCACTCGGCCCCCTCGATGAGCGCGCTCCGCACCGGCTCGGGCGTGCCCGGATCCACATAGTAGACGATGGGCTCGACCGCCTCGGAGCGCTCCGCGTCCGGGTCCCGCTTCTGCAGGCGATGGCGGGCCACCCAGCGGATGCGCATGTCCTCGTCGATGGGACTCGCGTAGTCGCGCACGGTCGGCCCGTTCACCCCGATGCGCGGATCGGCGACGCGCGGTTCGTAACCGGGGCCGGGCAACTGGATGAAGGAATGGTGCTGCCGGACCGTGAAGGTGCTCCCCGTGGCCGCGACTCCGGCGACCAGGTTGCCGGGCGCGTCGCTCGTGAACGTGAGCATCGCCTCGACCTCGGTGTTCTCCGGGAAGGACTTGGTGTTGGGCAGATAGATGGCGCTGCGGGACACGTCCAACTGGAACTGCCCCTGCCCCCGCTGCGCAATCTGGTTGATCACCCCGCGCGCGTCGCGCATGAAGAACTCGGTGGCGTCCACCAGCACGCGATCCCCGGTGCGCGCCACGATGTCGAAGCCCCAGTGCACCGACGGCGCGAAGGCATCGCGCACGGCCCGCGCCTCGGCGGTGTTGTCGGTGATGGCCCGGAACTCGTAGTTGGGCTCGACGAGCAGCACCCGCGGCCCGATGCGCCGCGCCTCGAAGACGTGCGTCCCGCGCAACTGCCCCCGGTCGATCCCCACCGGATTGCTCCCGAGCCCCGACCCCATCGAGATCTGGTAGAGAAACTCGGTGTCCAGCTCGGCGATCTCCCAGTAGAGCGACCCGGCGTCGTCGTCCCAGTAGAGGTTGAAGAAGCCCTCCATCGCGGTCGTTCCCTCGGTGTGGGTTTCGATGGTGGGGAGG
>VYDD01000125.1:0-8438 GCA_009843625.1 Gammaproteobacteria bacterium
GCGAAGACGCCTCCGCGGACGAGGAGGATGAACGGGAGCACCGCAAGGAGGACGGCCGTCACACCCAACCGCACGAGTCTGCCGAGGAAACGCCGCGGTCTCGTCCTGTGGCGCCGGTTCGCCGCCTGCGGTTCGGCGGCGGCCCCAGGTCCGGTCCCCGCCCCCGCGCCCGGATACTCGACTCTCAGATCACTCACACGTCCTCCCGTGACGCTGGCCTTTCTCCGTGCCTACGGAGAACGTCGCGCCTTGTGCCGTGATCTGCGGCGATATCTGTTCGCCTCCACTCAAACAGCGGAAGACCGGCTCAGATGCCCGGAAGTGATGCAGTCATGCCCGCAAGTCCCAGAGGGGCCGCCGTGCGCCGCCATTCGCGCGGCGTCTGGCGGAACTGGCGACGGAACTCCCGACTGAACTGCGACGGACTGGAGTATCCGACCCGGAATGCAGCCGTGCTCACGTTCGCGCCTTGCGCGATGAGTCTGGCTCCCTCGTTGAGCCGAAGCGCCTTTACGAATTGGAGCGGAGAAAGCGAGGTCGCGGCCTTGAAGCGCCGGTGAAAGACCGCTTTGCTCATCGCCGCCCGGCGCGCCAGCTCGTCGATCGACAGGGACTCGGCCAAGTGCTCTCGAATGTGTTGCAGCACGCCGGCGATGCGTCGGTGTGGTCTGCGGTGGCCGCGAATAATCGGGCCGGCCGGGCCCCGAAGCATCGTGAACAGCAGCTCGCGGAGTATCTTTCAGGTTACACACCTGCCCCTGCGGCATTCACACCAACCGAGGAAGCCCGAAATGACACAGCGAACATTCTCGCCCGGCCGGAACGACCTCGTCTTCTCCAGCCAGGACCACGCACTCGCGGGACACCTGTACCTTCCCGGCGACTTCGACCCTGCGAAACCTCTTCCGGCGGTCGTCTTTTCCGGTCCCTTCAACCAGATCAAGGAACAGACGGGCGCCGTCTACGGGAGGGCACTCGCCCGGCGCGGCTACTCGGTGCTGGTGTTCGATCACCTGGGCTACGGGGAAAGCGAAGGAGGGGTCAGAAACAACGAGCATTCGTTCATCAAGATGGAAGGCATCCGCGATGCGATCAGTTTCACGTGCGCGCTGCCGTTCGTGGACCGCAGCCGCGTTTTCGGGCTGGGCGTTTGCGCGTCGGGAGGCTACATGGCGCTCGTCGCCACCACCGACAAGCGCCTCAACGCGGTCGCCACCGTTTGCGGGATGATGAGCAACAAGGCCAGCTACTTCGAGACCCTGGACCGCGAGACCGTAACCGCCCTGATCGCGGGGGCGAATGCGGCGCGCCAGAAGTACTACGAGACCGGCGAGATCGACTATGTGGACGCGCTTGGGTTCGAGTCTTTGGACCTCACTTCGCTCGCGCCGAACTCCGCCCAGGCCGAGGGATACGACTACTACATGACGCCCCGGGCGGGCGCGGAGACCTATCCCGGATACAGTCACATGTCGCCGGGATTCATGCTCGAGGCGCCCATGCTGGCCGACGCGATGACGTATGCGCCGTACCTGTACACCCCCTACCTCGGCATCTATGGCGAGCTGGCGATGGCAGACACCGGCCCGCTGACGGTAGGCTACTACGACGCGGCCTCCGATCCGAAGGAGCTGTGCGAGGTGCCGGGCGCGTCCCATGTCTCGCTGTACGACGACGAAGCGCACGTGGATGTGGCCGCCGAGCGCATGCACGAGTTCTTCCGAAAGCACGGAGGTTGATGACGATCCTGCGCGGCGCGCCGTGAGCACCGGACGCGCCGTTTCGGGTGGAGATCCGCACCAGCGACGCAGAACGTCTGCCCAGTTGACATGCAAGCCCCTGCTTGCGTATCATCAAGCCTTGACATGCAAGCGACCACTTGCGTAAGCCTGGTACGTGGACATTTATCGCGCGATCGCTGACCCCACCAGGCGGGCCATCCTGGATGAACTCGTCGACCGCTCGGGTCAAACGCTCTTCGAGCTCTGCGCGCGCCTGATCATGAAACACGGCATCGGCTCCTCGCGGCAGGCGATCTCCCAACACCTGGATGTCCTGGAAGCCGCCGGCCTCATTCGCACGAGGCGCGAGGGAAGGTCGAAACTCCACTGGTTCGAAGGTGCGCCGCTGAAGGGCATCGGGGAGCGGTGGCCGATCTCGACAGACCAGGACAAATCGCAAGACCGGAACGCTTCACCAGACCCGCACAGTTCACACTCAACGGACGAGGACATCGAGCAATGAGAATCAACGCGACCAGCGTCATGGTAGACGACCAACAGAAGGCGCTTCGCTTCTACACGGAAACGCTGGGCTTTCAACTGAAGCACAACATCCCTCTCGGAGAGCACTCCTGGATCACCGTGGTATCCGAGGAAGCGCCCGAGGGGACGGAATTGGTGCTCGAGCCCGATGCCCATCCCGCAGCGCGCCCGTTCAAGAAGGCCCTTGTGGAGGACGGGATCCCGTTTACCGGCTTCGCAGTCGATGATGTCAACGCCGAGTACGAGCGTCTCGTGGCAAGCGGTGTGCGCTTCGTTCAGCCGCCAACCGACCTCGGGCCCGTCATTACCGCAGTTCTCGACGATACATGCGGCAACCTGATCCAGATCATGGAGGAGAAGGGTCAACCGTGACGGGCTGACACCGCCTGGAAGATCGGCTCGCTGAGGGTTGGCAGCGGACGCGCAGTCGCACCGCGCCCGTCCGTCAGCGCCAGCGAAACCAACCCACCGGGTACCTCCGTACGCCTTCCAGACTGAGCGAGCCCTCCCGCAGCGGACGGGCGGGCCGCTTCAGGCGCGAATCAGGCGGGAGGCACCGGTCGCATGAGCAGGGGCGCAAAGGTAGTTGTCGGCACGATCGTAGTCGGGGGCCTGGGAGCCTCGGTGTTCGCAGTGCTTGCGGCCGCGGGCGATGGCGAGACCGAGGTGGACACCGTCGCCGTGGAGAGGGGCGAGATCGTGGACCGCGCGCTCGCGGTCGGACGGATCGAACCGCTCGTCGAAGTGAGCGTGAAGTCACAGCTCGCGGGCGTCGTGCGCCGGATGTTCAAGGAGCCCGGCCAATACGTCCGGCAGGGTGAGCCTCTGCTCGAAGTCCAGCCCAATCCGACGCCGATCGAACTGGTCGAGGCGCGTCGCAACATCGAACTGCGCGAAATCGAGTTGCAGCAACTCGAGAGGCGCCGCGATCGGCTGGCTGCGTTGCGCGACCAGGACCTGGCGTCGGAAGAGCAGTTCGAGGACGCCGAATACTCGCTCAGCGAAGTCTCGCTCCAGCTCCAGATCGCGCGCGAGCGCCTGGCCCTGCTCTCGGAAGGCCGCGTGACGATCGGAGACGAGGCCGTGGAGACGGTCATCCAGAGCCCCATCCAGGGCTTCATCTTGGAGAAGATGGTGGAAATCGGCGATCCGGTGGTTCCGCTCACGACGTTCCAGGAAGGGACCGTCCTGATGACGATGGCCGAGATGGACGAACTGCTCTTTCGAGGAACGGTCGATGAAATCGATGTGGGCCGGCTGGCGGAGGGAATGCCGGTCGAGGTCACGATCGGGGCGCTTCCCGACACGCGCGTCGAAGGGCGGCTGACGAGGATTTCGCTCACGGGACGCGACGAGGAGAACGCGACCATCTTTCCGGTTGAAATCGCGGTCCTTCCCGCAGAGGGCACCTTGCTGAGAGCGGGCTATTCGGCCAACGCCCAGGTGATCATCGAGCGCCGCTCGGACATCCTGATCATCCCGGAGCGCGTGGTCAGGTTCGAGGAGGGGGGAGCGTTCGTGACGGTTCGCACGGGACCCGACGAGACCGAGGAGCGCGAGATCAGTACTGGGCTCAGCGACGGGATCAGCGTCGAGGTCCTCGACGGCCTGGCGGAGGGCGAGCGCGTCATGGAGCCCCCGCGGCGCGAGATCACCTAGGGCCGCAGGCAGAGGAGACGCCGTGAGGCTCGTCGACGCTGTCCGCCAACTGTGGTCGGATCTTTCCGCCCAGCGTCTGCGCACGGTTCTGACCATACTCGGGATCACCTGGGGCACGGTGGCGGTGGTGGTTCTGCTCGCCTTTTCGGTCGGGCTCGAACGGCAGACCATCAAACGGTTTCACGGGCTGGGCGACCGCATCGTCGTGCTCTTCGGCGGACGCACCACGCTGGCCCACGCGGGTTTCAGGGAGGGGCGAACCATCCGGTTGCGCGAAGAGGATGCCCGGATCCTGGCCCGCCAGATTCCCGACATCACGATGATCAGCCCGGAGTATTCCACGCGCGAGGCCCCCGTCCGCCGCGGCCGGAACGGAGTGAATCCCAATATCACCGGCATTCATCCCGTGTATGGCGAGATGCGGAACATCTTCCCGCTTCCGGGCGGCCGATTCATCAACGAGCGCGATCAGGAAGAGCGGCGCCGCGTCGTATTCCCCGGCGACGAGGTCGCTCGCGTCCTGTTCGGCGACGTGGATCCCGTTGGCGAACAGGTCAGGATCGGGGATTCCCCCTTCACCGTGATCGGCGTGCTCCAGCCCAAGATCCAGAACAGCTCCTACAACTCCCGCGACGAAGACCGGGTGTTCATTCCGGCGAGCACGCACGCGGCTCTTTTCGGCTCGCGCTTCGTCTCGAACCTGGTCTACCGGACGGCGGACGCCTCGCGCACCGCAGCGGTTGAGGAGCGGGTCTACGAGGTGCTGGGCAGGAAGTACCGCTTCAGTCCACGGGACGAGGACGCGCTCCAGCTCTGGGACACGGCCGAATGGGAGCGCATGTTCGGCTTCCTGTTCCTCGGGTTCAAGCTGTTCTTCGCGATCGTGGGCAGCTTCACGCTCAGCGTCGGCGGGATCGGCGTGGCGAACATCATGTACATCGTCGTGCACGAGCGCACGCGCGAGATCGGAATCAAGCGCTCGGTCGGCGCGACCCGACGGTCCATCCTCTGGCAGTTTCTCGCGGAGAGCGTCCTCATCGTAGCTGTCGGGGCCGCGCTCGGCGTCCTGGTGTCGGCGGGACTCGTGAAGGTGGTGTCTCTGTTCCCGATGAACGACATCGTGGGCACGCCCGTCATCTCGCTCCAGGTGGCCGCTGTGACGATGGCGCTGCTCGCGTTCGTCGCGATGCTAGCCGGCTGGTTGCCCGCTCGTCGCGCTGCGGGGCTGGATCCCGTCGAATGTCTCCGTCACTAGCGCCGGCGCACCGCACGCGCGGGGAGGTCCTCGCCCTGGCGGTCGCGCTCCCTGCCCCCGCGGTCTGACCGATGTGGAAGATCCTCCTCGCAGACGTTCTCGGTGACCTGCGGGCCAACCGCACCCGCAGCTTCCTCACCATCTTCGCGATGGTGTGGGGCACGATCTCGATCGTCCTGCTGCTGGCCTTCGGCCGGGGGCTCCGAACTCAGGTTTCGGAGGGCCTTCTCAATGCGGGAGAGCGAATCTTCATGGTCTACGGCGGCGAGACGAGCCTCGAGCACGAGGGCCTCTCGGCGGGGCGCCGGATACGGCTGCGGGAAGATGATCTCGACTTGGTCCTGCGCGCGGTCCCCGAGTTCGAGTTCGGCAGCCCGTCCTACGGGCGCGGCAGGACCCATCTCAAGGCGGGCGAGAACCAGACCACGACCTACATGGAGGGCGTGAACCCGATCTTCTCCGAACTCCGGCGCATGTTCCCCGCTCCCGGCGGACGGTTCATCAATCAGCGCGACGTCGATCAGCGGCGGCGCGTGCTCTTTCTGGGTGACGAGATCGCGGCGCGCCTGTTCGGCGACACGCCCCCCGTGGGACAGACCGTCCTGATCGACGGGCTCTCGTTCCGGGTGATCGGCGTGATGGAATCCAAATTCCAGGATTCGAGCAACAACGGTCCGGACGAGAACCGCGCCATCATCCCGGCCTCGACGTTCCGGAGCATCTATGGCAACGAATTCGTGAACCACCTCCTCGTGCGGCCGCGCACCGTCTCAGACGCCCCGTTCGCCAAGCAGGAGATGTACCGGGTCCTCGGTGGCCGGCACAGGTTCGACCCGGCGGACGAACGGGCGCTCGGCATCTGGGACTTCATCGAGGACGAGAAGATCGTGGGTCAGATCGGCTACGGCATCCAGGTCTTCCTGGGGCTGGTAGGCGCCTTCACGCTGCTGGTTGCCGGGGTCGGCGTCGCGAACATCATGTATGTCGTCGTGCGTGAGCGGACACGGGAGATCGGCATCAAGCTCGCCGTGGGCGCGCGCCGCCGGCACATCGTCAGCCAGTTCCTGTCGGAAGCGATCGTCATCACGGTGGGCGGGGGTCTGCTCGGACTCGCCATCGCCTCGCTCCTGGTAGTCGGCATTGACAGCATTCCCAGCGACAACCCGGCCATGGAGTACATCCTGAACCCGAAACTCTCGCTCCCGATCGCGTCGATCTGCGTCGGCATGCTCATGGCGATCGGGCTCGTGGCCGGTATTCTGCCTGCGCGCAAGGCGGCGCGTCTCGATCCGGTGGAGTCGCTGAGGTACGAGTAAGGGGCGCTCAAGCCGCCTTACGCCATTCCCTGCGGGTTGATGTCCTTTGTAGGGCGATATTCGGCGGGGGGCGGTTCACTATTCTCGAACCAACCTCGCATTGTGCACGAAGTAGAACTGCCCCTCCGACATCAGTTCGAAATCGCGCACCTCGTCTGACACCGCGTAGAAGATCGGCTCGCTGAGCGTAGGCAGCATCAGCGCGTTCTCCATGATGATTCGCTGGGCCTCCTGTGCCAGCTGGCACCGCGCCTCCGTGTCCGGGATGGTTCGGAGCTGACCTACGAGCCGGTCCAGTTCCTCGTCCACGAAACCGGTCCACGCCCATCCCCCGACCACGTCGTGGGCCGAGTTCCAGAGCATGTCCATCAGCAGGGGATCGGGGCTGCGCTGGCGCTCGTACATCAGGTCGAAATCGCGGTTGTTGACCATCTCGAGCTGCACCGGGCCGGGCACGATCTCTATGGCCACATCGATGCCGACCGCGCGCCACTGGGCCTGGACCGCTTCCCCCATCTCCTCGCGGTCGAGGATGGTCCAGCGCACGCGGAGCGGCGTGCCGTCCTCCACGCCGGCGATGCCGTAAGCCTCGCGGATTCCGTCGCCGTCCCGGTCGGTGTATCCGGCCTCCTCCAGCAGTAGGCGCGCGGTCTCGGGGTCGTGCGGGTAGAAGTCCGCGTTCCCTTCCCAATAGCACGGATGGACCGTGTTCAGGGGGCCATCGGATGACAGATAGTGCCCGTCGTACAGCAGGTCGTTGATGGCGGGCTGATCGGTTGCGTAGAGCACGGCCTGCCGGACGCGGAGATCGCTGAAGGGCGGACGCCGCACGTTCATGACCATCTGGAGCCCGGTTCCGGCTTGGTAGCCAGTCAGCAGCGAGAAGCCTTCGG
Organism: Gammaproteobacteria bacterium; assembly: GCA_009843625.1. Classification (GTDB taxonomy): domain Bacteria; phylum Gemmatimonadota; class Gemmatimonadetes; order Longimicrobiales; family Gaopeijiaceae; genus BD2-11. The sequence goes on from VYDD01000125.1 coordinate 7,388, forward strand.
CATCGCGGTAGTCATCGATGTAGGCCGTGGGCAGATTCATGGCGATATGGGCGTTCCCGGTGCGGACGATGTTGCCCAGGACCGCCTCCTCGCCGATGAAGCGGATGGTGACGCGCTCGACCTTGGCCGGGCCCGCCTCGCTGCTGATCCAGTTCCATCCGCCGTAGCCGTCCCAGCGCCGCACGGTCACGTGGTCGTTGGGCACCCACTCCTCCAGCAGGAACGGCCCCGCGCCCACCAGATGCCGGTCGAACTCCTCGATGCCCCACCGCTCGGCGGCTGTCGGAGACCAGATCGGGACCCTGCGGAAGGCGTCGAGGACCGTCACCCACGGGGCCTCGTAGTGGAGCGTGACCGTGGTGTCGTCGACCACCTCAACCCGCTCGACCGGCCCGACGTGGGCCGCCATCTCCCCGGAGCGCGTCGCCGGGTCGAGGATGCGCTCGACGTTGTACTTGACGGCCTCGGCGTCGAAGCGGGTTCCGTCCTGAAACATGACCCCGCTCCGGAGGTTGAACGTCCACTCGTCCGCGACCTCGTTCGATGACCAGCTCGAGGCCAGCGCCGGATGGAACTCCCCGTCCGGCCCGAGGATCAGCAGCGGATCGGTGATCTTGTAGTCGATGAGCCACGCCGTCTGGTACGGCTCGATGTGGCCGTCCAGGGAGGCCGGTTCGCGGGAGGCGGTCCAAGCGATGATGAGTTCGTCGGGGGGGGCGCCGGAGCCGGAGTCCCCGCTCCCGCACGCGAGCAAGGTGACCGCGAGCAGCCCCACGACCGGCGGGCGCAGGACACCATCCAGGACCCCTGACGCTGTATCGGCGAACGTGAAATCAACCGGCGCCTGCAAGCCCTTCAATCCTCCCTTCCCAGTACGCCCGGGACCCCTCAATACGGCAGGAAGAACAGCGCCAGCGCGATGAAGGGGACCAGCAGGATCATCATCGTGATGCCGTAGCCGAACATGTCGCGGGCGCGCAGGCCCGTGATGGCGAGGAGCGGGATCGCCCAGAACGGGTTGAACAGGTTGGTGTGAGCGTCGCCAACAGCG
>VYDD01000125.1:8448-11781 GCA_009843625.1 Gammaproteobacteria bacterium
CTGGCCGTGCGGCACCCCCAGTTCCGCCCCTGCCTGCATCATCGGGCCCCCGACGATGGCCCATTCGCTCCCGGCGGATGGCACGAAGACGTTCAGGATGCCGCCCGTGATCCACGTCACCACCGGGAAGTTGTCCGCGGTGGACAAGGAGAGCAGGCTCTCCGTCATCGTGTCCACGAGCCCGGTCCCGGTCATGATCCCGACGATCCCCGCATAGAAGGGGAACTGGAGGATGATGCCGGCGCTTCCCTTCACCGCGTCGGTGAACTCGTCCTGGTATTTGGAAGGGCTGATGAACAGGAGCATCCCGATCATCAGGAACCCGAAGTTGAAGACGTTCAGGTCGAGCGCACCCATCGGGTCCGTCACGAATTCCCGGACCAGCATCACGACGCCCGTCAGCGCGATGATTCCGCCCAGGATGCGGCTGTGGTTGATGCGGTCGGCCGGGCTGGGCTTGGCGATGACCGGCGTGGGGGGACGAGCGTCCTCCGCATCGGCTGCATCGGGAACGTAGCGCGCGATCCCCCGGCAATTCCGGTCCGGGGGCGCCAGCAGATAGAGCATCAGGCACCCGTAGGCCAGGGCGAGGGCCGTGAGCAGCAGCGGATAGGGATGGAAGACCCACTCGCTGGCGGGGATCACCCGGTCGACGATGCCCATCTGCATGAAGACGTTGTTATCCGTCGCCTGCAGGAGGCCCGCGGAGCTGGACATGCCCCATCCCCAGGTCAGGCTCATGCCCATGTAGCCGGCCACGGCGAGCAGCGGATAGTGGACGGCCATGCTCCTGCGATGCGCCACCTTGCCCATCTCGCGCGCGAGGATGGCGCCGAAGATGAGCCCGAGACCCCACGAGATCCATCCCGTCAGCATCGAACCCACACCCACCAGCACCACCGCCTGGCGCCCGTTGCGGGGGAGCCGCACCAGCCAGAGAATGCCCCGCTTCACCACCGGATGGTACGCCACCACGAACCCGGTCACCAGGATGATGACCATCTGCATGGCGAAGGTGAGCAGAACCCAAAAGCCGTCGTACCAGGCGAACGCGATCTCGGCGGGGCTCGACCCTTCGGACAGCCAAGCCGTCACCGCGGCGACATACGTGAGGATGATGGCGAACAGGAACGGGTTCGGCATCCATCTTTCGACGAAGTCCGCGATGACCTCACCGAACTTCTGTACGGGCGTGAGTCTGGGTTCTCCGGCGCTTGGCTGGGTCAAGGCGCTTCCTCCCTCTGGCGTCTTCGGAGTTCAACTCGCCCGCGGGTCCCGGCTGCGGGACGGCAACCCGGCAACATACGGAGCGGGGTGCTCCGGGGACAGTAAAGCGCGTGCGGGCACCGCACTTGCAGCGGCAACCTCGCTCTTGCCCGGAGCCATGCGCGGAAACACGATGGAAGGGATTCCCCGCTCGCCATCTCATCGCCCCGGCGAGTGCGGTTTCCTCCCGGCCCGAGGAGGTGGCCCCATGACCGTGCGCAGGAAGCATCCAGGTGTCGTGTCCATCGTCATCACCGTCGTTGCCGCTCCCCTCATCTTCATGACGATGACGTGCGCGGCGCCCGAGGACGCCGACTCTTCGGGCACCGCCGATTCCGCCGCGGGGATGCCGGACGGCGTCCCGCAGTTCGAGCCCGTCGAGGGGTGGTTCCAGTTGCCCGAAGGCTTTGAGTGGGGGCAGGTGATCGGCCTCTTCGCCGATGCCCGGGGACACGTCTGGACCTCGAGCGGCAGCCAGATAGGGGAATGGGACGCCGAAGGGAACCTGTTGCAGTCGTGGAGTGCGGCGGGCCCGGACGGCAACTGGAGGACGATCCACGGGCTCTTTGTGGACCACAACGATTTCGTGTGGACGAACGCGCGCGAGAGCCAGATGACCCTCAAGTTCACGCGCGACGGGGAGCACGTGATGACGCTGGGGCGCTTCGATGAAACGGGGGGCAGCAACGACCCGACGCTGATGGGGCGTCCCGCCGAGATCTGGGTGGATCCCGAGGACAACGAGGTCTTCATCGCCGACGGATACGGCAACCGGCGCGTGATCGTGTTCGATGGCGAGACCGGGGAGTATCTGCGGCACTGGGGCGCGTACGGCGAGCAGCCGGACGACGACTACGGGTGGGACCCGATGTCGGGTGAGCCCTCACAGCAGTTCCAGACCGCGCACGGGATCTTCGGGTCCCGGGACGGACTCATCTACCTCGCGGACCGGGCCAACAACCGGATCCAGGTCTTCCGGCAGAGCGGCGAGTACGTGATGGAGAAGATCGTGCGGCCGCTGTGCCCGCCCGAGGGCGATCCAGTGCCGGATTGCGGAGGTTCAGCGGCCTTCTCGGTCGGTTTCTCGCCCGACGAGGCCCAGACCTGGCTCTACGTTGCCGACGGGGGCTCGCATGTGATTCTGGTCCTGCGGCGCTCGGACCTGGAGGTGGTTCATGAGTTCGGCGGCCCCGGGGTCGGTCCTGGTGAGCTCGGGCGCCCGCACAACCTTTCCATAGATCCCCAGGGGAACATGTTTGTGGCCGAAGCAGCCGGGCCCATGGTGGTCAATGCCGCCGGAGACAGTGTCCAGGCCGGGTTCCGGGCACAGAAGTTCGCGGTGCTCGGGGCGGGCGGGAGTTAAGCGGAGCGCTGTGATGACTGATTGGGACATCGCGAGGCGCGCGGCGGCGGTTGGTCTTGCATTTCTGGCCCTGGGTGGCCCCTTCGGCCTCGCGGCCCAGTCGACGGACGGCGCGCCCCGGCTCGATCGGGTGCTGGCGTTCCCCGCTGCGGTGGCCGAGGAGCGGCTCGATCCCGACAGGGGCGCGATGGGGGCATGGCAGCGCATCCTCAAGCTCGGCACCACCGCGAGCCTCCTCCATGTGACCGCCCATCCCGACGACGAGAACTCGGGCATGCTCACGCTCGCCAGCCGCGGCTGGGGGGCGCGCACCGCGCTGCTGAGCCTGAACCGGGGGGAGGCCGGCGCCAACGCCATCGGCCCCGAACTCTTCGACGGCCTTGGGCTGATCCGCACGCGCGAGCTGGTCCTGGCGGGCCGCTACTACGGTCTGGACGACCTCTACTTCACCACGGCCGTGGATTACGGCTACTCCAAGACGGTGGAAGAAGCCTACCGGAGCTGGGACCCGGAGGCGGTGCTGGAGGACATGGTGCGGGTGATCCGCCTGAACCGTCCACTGGTGGTGGTGGCCCGATTCCACGGGTCGAGGCGCGATGGACACGGACATCATCACGCTTCGGGATTGCTGACGCCGGAGGCGGTCGAGGCGGCTGCGGATCCGGCGCGCTTCCCGGGACAGATCGAGAGCCAGGGGCTCAGGC
>VYDD01000454.1:0-311 GCA_009843625.1 Gammaproteobacteria bacterium
GCCCAGGATCCTCCCCGCCTCGCCCCCGAAGACTACGGGCGCTGGGAGAATCTCGGGCCCGCTCTGCTCTCGCCGCATGGCGACTGGATCGCGTACACGGTCAGCCGCGGCGACGAGACCGCGGAGTTGCGGGTAAGGCGCCTGAGCGAGGACTCGACGCGCGTCTTTCCCTGGGGAGAAGCTCCCGGCTTTTCGCCGGACGGAGGTTGGCTGGCGTGGACCGTGGGGCTTTCACCCGAGGAGGCCGAGCGACTCGACGAGGCGGGCGAGGCGCTCCGCGAGGGGGCGGCGTTGCTCGACCTGGCCACCGG
>VYDD01000454.1:321-11768 GCA_009843625.1 Gammaproteobacteria bacterium
ATGCGCGAGTTCGAATCGGTGTCGGAGTGGAGCTTCGACTCGTCGGGACGATTCCTTGCGCTGCGCGGAGATGCGCCCGAGGAGCCGGCGGGGAAGGGGGCCGACCTGCGGATCGTGATGTTGGCCACGGGGTCCGAGACGAGCTTCGGCAACGTCGCGGAGATGGCGTGGAACTCCTCCGGATCACGGATCGCAATGGTGATCGCGACCGGAACCGACCTGGGGAACGGCGTACAGGTCTACGATGCCGGCTCGGGCACGCTGCAGTCGGTGGACGCATCGGGGGCCCGCTACCAGGGGCTGGCGTGGCGCGACGATGCGGCCGAGCTGGCGGCCCTGCGCTCGCGTGAGGATGCCTCGGGCGAGGGTTCCGCCTACGACGTGCTGGCGTGGCGCGGCCTCGACCGCGGACCGGAGATGGTCGTGCTGGGCGAGGGCGCGGCCGGCATCGCGGCCGACCTGGAGGTCGTGAACCGGGCGCCGCAGTGGTCCGACGACGGTGCCATGATCTCCGTCGGGCTCCGGCCCCGTGAAGAAGAAGATGCGCAGGATGCCGGCGCGACCGGGACCGGTGAGGCCGACGCCGACGAGACGGGCTCGCCCGATTCGCAGGACGACGAGCCGGACCTGCCCGGGCTCCAGATCTGGCACAGCCGGGATGTGCGCATCTTTCCGCAGCAGCAGGCGGCGGCGGGCCGCGACGCGAACCGCACCCTGCTGGCCGTCTGGCATCTGGACGAGAACCGGGTCGTCACCATCGGCTCCGACCTGATGGCCGACGCGACGCTGCTGCACGGCTGGGAGTTCGCCCTGGAGGACATCGCCGAGCCCTATCCCTTCGGCGCGATGTTCGGCCGGCCGTATCACGACGTCTGGTCCGTCGACGTGGATGGCGGGGAGAGGCGCCGGCTCCAGACCCGGATCCGCTACGAGTGGCCCAGCGCAGGCGGCCGCTGGCTCGTGTCTTACGACGGGGCCGACTACTGGAGCGTTGACGTCGCGACGGGGGACCGGCACGACCTGACCTCGAACCTGCCGACCTCCTTCGTCAACAGCGAATACGACACGCCCACCGATGTTGTCCCGCCCTTCGCCTTCGGGCCCGGGGGATGGCTGGAGGATGACGCCGGAGTCCTCCTCTACGACAAGCACGACATCTGGCGGGTCGCGCTCGACGGGAGCGGCGCGACGCGGCTCACCGCCGGCGCCGAGGCCGGCGTCACGCACCGGGTCGCCCGCCTGCCGGATGACGACACCCCCGGCCTCGACCCCGACGCGCCCGTCTACCTCACCCTGTACGACGAGAAGACCGAGCAGCGGGGGTACGCCCGCCTGGCGCCGGGCTGGGACGGGCCCGTGGAGACGCTCGTATTCGAGGACGCACTGGTGGGCGGTCTTGCGCGCGCGGACAGCGCCGACATCCTGCTCTATCGCGCCGAGGCCTTCGCCGACCCGCCCGCCTATTTCGTGGGACCATCCGGCCCGGCCGACGCGGTCCAGGTCACCGACATCAACCCGTTCATCGCTGAAGTCGCGTGGGGCCGGGCCGAGCTGGTGGACTTCACGAGCGAGAGCGGGCGGGACCTGCAGGCGGTGCTGCTCTACCCGGCAGGGTACGAGGCCGGGACGGCCGTGCCGACCATCGTCTACACCTACGAGATGCTCTCGCCCCAGATGCACCGCTTCATCGCCCCCAGCGAGCGCGACTACTACAACTTCACGGCGTGGACCCAGCACGGCTACGCGGTGCTGCTCCCGGACATCGTCTACCGGGCCCGCGACCCGGGGGTGAGCGCGCTGGAGTCGGTGCGGGCGGCCGTGGCCAGGGTGGTCGACATGGGGGTGGCCGACCCGGACGCGGTCGGGCTCATCGGACACTCCTGGGGCGGCTACCAGGCGACCTATCTGCCCACCCGGACCGACATCTTCGCCGCCTCGGTCGCGGGCGCGCCCCTCACCGACTTCGTGAGCTTCATGGGAGCCATCCACTGGAACCCGGGGATCCCGGAGGTCGACCACTGGGAGACCGGTCAGGCGCGCATGGAGGTGCCGTTCTGGGAGGATCCCGAGGCGCACCGGCGCAACTCGCCCATCCATGAGGTGCACAACCTGGAGACGCCGCTGCTCATGGCCTTCGGCGACGACGACGGGGTCGTCGACTGGGATCAGGGCACCGAGTTCTACAACTTCGCCCGCCGCGCCGGGAAACAGATGGTGCTGCTGGTCTACGAGGGCGAGGACCACGGACTGCGCGAGGAAGCCAACCAGAAGGACTATCACCGCCGCATTCTGGAGTGGTTCGGCCACTACCTGAAGGGCGATCCGGCCCGGTCATGGATCACCGAGGGCGTGTCCCTGCAGGACCTTGACGACGAGAAGAGGCGAGTGGCCGGCGGCCGGAAGAGAGCCGGCGGCAACTCGTGACGAGCCGAACGGAGCCAGCCTCACCCGGCACGGAGCCGGTCGAACAGCCCGCCGCCCGATACGCGGACCGCGCCCGCCGCTTCGATGGAGAGGCGGCCGGGAGGGCCGGCGTGGTCCGGTCGCTCGAGCGGCTCCGGCTGTTGGTCTTCGTTGCCACCGGGGTTGGCGCCTGGCTGTTGGTCTCCCAGGGACGCGGCCAGACGGCCTGGCTGCTCGTGGCGGCGGCGGTTGTTGCCTTTGCGATCGTGGTTGCGCGACACCGGGCCGCCCGACGGCGGGTGCGCCGCGCGCAGTTGATGGCCGACTTCAATCGCGAGGGGATCGCCCGCGTCGAGCGGCGCTGGTCCGGCCTGCCGCGGCCGTTCAGTCCGCCCGTGCCGCGGAACCACGACTACGCGGACGACCTGGACCTGCACGGTCGTGCGTCACTACTCCACCTGGCAGGGATTTGCGGAACCGCACCCGGCCGGTCGACGCTCTGGTCCTGGCTGCTCGCTCCGGCGGACCCGGAGACCATCGCCCTGCGCCAGGAAGCGGTCCGCGAGATGGCCGGCGCCTTCGACTACCGGGATCGCATCGCGGCCGAAGCCCGGCTGATGAACAGCGACTCGATGGAGCGGGTGGAGGACTTCCTGCGCTGGTGCGAGAGCCCGGGCTGGCTGTCCGGGCGCACCTGGCTGCGCTCGGCGGCTGTCCTGCTTCCGCCGGTGAATCTGGGCGCCATCATTCTCTACTCTCTGGGGATGGCGCCCACGGCTGCCGTCGCCTGGCCGCTGCTGGTGTCGGCTCTGGTGATGGCGCCGGCGTGGAAGGCGATCAGCCGAGCCTTCTCCGAGGCCGACGATGGCGAATCGGGTGTGCGGCACTACGGGTCGCTACTCGTCCTCCTGGCCGATGCGCCCCTCGATTCACGCTACGCGGCGGACCTCCGACAACGGCTGGGCGCCGGCACGAGACCCGCCCCTCGAGAGATCGCGACGTTGCGCCGGCTGCTGGACATGGCGGAAGTGAGGAGGTCGCCCCTCTTTCACCTCCCGCTGTCTCTGATACTGCTCTGGGATGTCCACGTCCTGGCCGCCCTCGAACGCTGGAAGCAGCGGTCCGGCGCTCGCGTCCGGACATGGCTTGACGTCGTCGGCGAGGCCGAGGGGCTGGCCGCCCTGGCGGCCCTCGCCGCCGATCATCCCGATTGGACCATGCCCACGCTGGACGCCGAAGCCACCACTCTGCGTGGCCGAGCTCTGGGCCATCCGCTTCTCGCCCCCGAACTCTGCGTGCGCAACGACGTGGAGGTGGGCCCGGCAGGTTCGTTTCTACTGGTGACGGGATCGAACATGTCCGGGAAGTCCACGCTCGTGAAGGCGGTCGGCCTGAACGTCGTGCTCGGTCAGGCGGGCGGACCGGTGTGCGCCGAAGCCCTGCGCATCCCACCGCTGCGCGTCGTCACCAGCATCCATGTCACGGACTCCCTTGCCGACGGCGTGTCGTTCTTCATGGCCGGGCTGAATCGGCTCAAGCAGGTCGTGGATGCGGCCGAGACACCCGGCACCAGGGAGGGGGCGCGGGCGGGCCAGCCAGTCTCCGGCGGCCCACGGGTCCTCTACCTCCTCGACGAGATCCTCCAGGGGACCAACAGCGCCGAGCGCAGGATCGCGGCGCGAACCGTTCTGCGGAGGTTGCTCCGCTCCGGCGCCATCGGGGCGGTTACGACCCACGACCTGTCCCTGGCCGACGCGGAAGACCTGAACGTCCGGGCCGTCCCCGTCCACCTGACCGAGTCCGTCGGCGACGGGAACGAGGGGCTCACCTTCGACTATCGTCTCAGGACCGGTATCGCCACCTCGACCAACGCTCTGCGGCTCCTGCAGCTCGCAGGACTCGGCGATGGCCGCCGGGGCCCCTCCGGGATCGCCCGGGAATAGCTCGCCCGGAGCCCTCTCCATTGCTCCGGCTCAGTCGCCGAAGGAAATCCCCACCGCCCGGGCAGTGCGCACGACATCTCCCCGGGCAGGCACCGTCTTGAGATGCCTCACCGCATCCGCGAGGGGCACCGCCTTCACGTCGGGCGGCTCCAGCGCGACCATGCAGCCGAACTGTCCGCGCTCGGCGAGTTCGATGGCCGCGGATCCGAATCGCAGGGAGATGATGCGGTCGTAGGCGGTGGGCGCGCCGCCCCGCTGCAGGTGTCCCAGCACCAGGCTGCGGGTCTCGTGGCGGGTGCGTTCCCTCAGCTGGCGGCTGAGCAGCCTCGCGGCTCCTCCCAGTCGGCGCTTGAGGCCGGCATGGTCGTCCAGGTATGAAGCCTCTCCACCCACCGGCAGCGCGCCCTCCGCCACGACTACGATCGCGTACTCGTGGCCCCGGCTCCAGCGAGCCTCGATCGCTTCCACAACCCGGTCGAGCCGGTAGGGGATCTCCGGGATGAGAATCACGTCCGCGGCGGCCGCGAGGCCGGCGAAGAGCGCGATCCAGCCGGCATGCCGTCCCATCAGCTCCACGACCATGATGCGCTCGTGCGCCTCGGCGGTGGAGTGAAGCTTGTCGATGGCGTCGGTCGCGGTCTGGACGGCGGTATGGAAGCCGAAGGTGACCACCGTCGCGTCCAGGTCGTTGTCGATGGTCTTGGGCACCCCGATGACGTTGAGGCCCCGGCGCGCCAGGTCGCGCGCGATCCTGAGCGAGCCGTCGCCGCCGATGGCGATGAGGCAGTCGATCCCCATCTCCCGGAAGCGATCGATGACTTCGCCGGAACGATCCACCGTGCGCACCGAACCGTCCGGCTGCGTGACCTGGAACGAGAACGGGTTGCCCCGGCTGGTGGTGCCCAGGATGGTGCCGCCCTCGTGCGTGATCCCGCGAACCGCGGCCTCGTCGAGCACCACCACCCCGCCGTAGCCCGCCTGGAAGAGACCCGAATAGCCCCGCCGGATCCCGAACACTTCCCATCCGCGCGCGCGAGCCGCGAGCACGGCGGCACGGATGACCGCGTTGAGCCCGGGAGCGTCCCCGCCGCCGGTGGTGATCGCGATGCGCATGGCTATCTGCCGGAGCCGCCGGGTTACCCGCTCTCCCGGTCCGCGACGGCCTCCAGCACCAGTTCCTGAATAATTCCGTCGTAGGCGTCGACGATCGGCAATCGAGCCGCCGTGTCGAGCATTTCCCGCGCCCGCTCCTCGCCGTTCTCCTCGTCGAGGTCGGGAAGCCGGATCGCGTATTCGTAGAGCACGACCCTCGACTCCGGCGCCAGTTGCAGCGCCTGCTCGAACAGGACGACCGCGGCCGGGCGATTCCCTCCGTACATCCGCCGCGCGATGAACCCTTCCGCCGCGATGTCGGCGTGCCATCCGCCGAGCGCCAGCCTGGCCTCCCAGAGATAGGGATCGAGGCGAATCGCCGCATCCAGCCGTTCGCGGATTCTGCCCGCGAGACCCTGGCGGAGCGCCGTGAAGGCGCCAATGCCCTGAGCGTAGCGGCCGACGGCATGGGCAGCCTGATAATGGGCTTCGGCATTCGTCGAATCTGCGCGAATGGCCTCCTCGCTCATGGATATCGCGCGGTCGACCATCTCCTCCCACTCATCCCCATCCCCGGACGTGAAATAGTGGGCGTGTATCGCGAGCGACCCTGCCGCCAGGGCGTAGCCGTCGGAGGTTTCGAGCGCCTCGGCGATCTCCGCCGCCTCGAGAAAGCGGCCTTCCACGTACGCGGATCTCGCGTCTTCAAGGGACTGTGCGCCGGCGTCGGCCGCCAGGAGCACGAGGCCCCCCAGCGCCGCGCATCGGAAAGCGGTCATCCTGGTCTCCACGGGTTCGGGTCGCAGGGCGGCGTCGGCCCGCTTCCCGGGTGTGTCCCAAGAATCAAACCGCCGCGATAGCGCCGCAAGGCCGGTTGTTCGACATTAGGTCCGGGCATACCGGCGCTGCTCTCCCGACCGTTTTCCATTCGCGCCGCACACTCATCGGAGGGACCAATGGCCACGTCGTCCGTTGAATGGCGGTATCACCGCCCGGGCTGAACCAGTTGCAAGCGTACGCAAGAGTTTCTTGCGCAGAACGAGATCGCGACGGAGGAACTGCAGAGCGCCACGCGCAACCCCGTGACGGGCGACCAGGTCCTGGGCCTGCTGGAGGGCGTGAGCGACCTCTACGTAGCCAGGGGAAAGAAGATCGTGCACGTCGATCTGAACGCCGCGCGGCCCGCCGACGAGGACCTCGTGGGCCTGCTCTGCAGCCGCTTCGGAAAGCTCCGCGCGCCCACCATGCGCAGCGGGCATCGGCTCATGGTGGGATACAACGCGGAGATGCTGTCGACGCTGCTCAGTCCGGAGGGATGAGCCCGGCGGAGAAGAACGGGCCTCTTGCGCCGTTTCTCGCTCGCGGGAGGCCCTTGATCGCCGACGGGGGTCTGGCGACCGCGCTCGAGGCCCGCGGACACCGGCTCGGCACCCGGCTCTGGTCGGCGGAACTGCTCGTCTCGAACCCCGATGCCATCCGCGACATTCACGCCGAATACCTCGCAGCAGGTGCGGACTGCGTCTCCACCGCCAGCTACCAGGCGAGCTTTGCCGGCTTTCGCGAGCAGGGCTATGGCGATGCAGAGGCGGCCGGCTTGCTGGAGCTCTCGGTGGCGCTGGCCGTCGAAGCGCGCGACCGGTACTGGGCGGTTCAGGGCAACCGCCCCGGGCGGCTGCGGCCGCTGGTGGCGGCGAGTGCCGGCCCATACGGCGCGTATCTCGCGGACGGGTCGGAGTACGATGGCCGCTACGGTGTCGAGTTCGGGGTGCTGGACGAGTTCCACCGGCGCCGCTTCCGGCTCCTCGCGCGCTCGGCCGCCGACCTGATCCTGTGCGAGACCATCCCCTCGGGTCTCGAGGTCGAGGCATTGCTCGGGATTCTGGAGGACACGCCGGATGCCTGGGTGTGGATGAGCTTCTGCTGCGCGGATGGCGCGCGGCTCTGGGACGGCACGCCGGTGGAGGAGGTCGCGCGCCTTTGCGATCGGGCGGACCGGGTCGTGGCGGTGGGAGTCAACTGTGTCGCCCCCGCCCATGTCGGCGCGCTCATCGGGCGAATCCGCACCGTGACCGACCTTCCCGCAATCGTCTATCCCAACTCGGGGGAGGTGTACGACGCCCGCACCGGCACGTGGCACTGGCCCGCGAACGGCGCCGGCGGGGCCGGCGAGCCGATCCCGGATGCGGGCGACTGGATCGCCCGCGGTGCGGCAGGAGTCGGCGGGTGCTGCCGCGTCGGTCCCGCGGAGATCCGCGCGCTGCGACGGCAGATCGCGGGTGTGCCGCTGGCGCCTTTCGGTGGATCGCCCGGTGGCGGATTCGGTCCCTCCGACCGGCAGCGGTGATGCGACACCACCGGTCCTGCCCGGGGTATCGCGGGTCATGATCGATCTGCGCAGCGACACCGTGACCCTTCCCACCCCGGCCATGCGGGACGCGATGGCCGCCGCCCCGGTGGGCGACGACGTCTACGGCGACGACCCCACGGTGAACGCCCTGGAGGCGCGCACGGCGGAGCTGCTGGGCAAGGAGGCCGCGGTCTTCGTCCCCACCGGCACGATGTCCAACCAGATCGGGGTGCGCGCCCACACCGAACCCGGCGACCTGGTCCTGATCGACCGGAGCGCCCACATCGTCCGCAGCGAGTCGGGCGCCCCGGCCGCGCTTAGCGGCGTGACCCTGAAGCCCCTCCCCGGGCGTAGCGGCGTGTTCACCGCGACCGATGTCGACGACGCCATCGAGCCCGAGCATCCGTTCAATCCGACCCACCTGGAGTCGCCTCCGCGGCTGCTGTGCGTGGAGAACACCCACAACGGGGGAGGAGGGACGGTTTGGCCGCTGAGCCAGGTCGAAGAAGTGTGCGCGGCCTCGCGCGGCCACGGCCTCGCGACCCACCTCGACGGCGCCCGCCTCTGGCACGCCACCGCCGCCACGGGGGTCTCCGAGGCCCGCTACTGCGCGCCTTTCGACACCGTGAACGTCTGCTTCAGCAAGGGACTCGGCGCTCCCGTGGGCTCCGCCCTGGCCGGCCCCGAGGAGCTGGTGGCGCGCGCGCGGCGCTTCAAGCAGCAGTTCGGAGGCGGCTTCCGCCAGGCGGGAATCCTGGCCGCCGCCGCACTGCACGCGCTGGAGCACCACCGCGGCGGATTGCCGGCCGACATCGCCAACGCCCGCGCCCTGGCGCGCGGCATCGCCCGCATCGACGGCCTGGAGGTCGATCTCGACCGCGCACAGTCCAACCTGGTGCGCTTCCGGGTGACCGCGATGCCGGCGGGCGCGTTCGCGACGCGCTGTCATGCAGGCGGGGTCCATCTTCTGCCCCAGGGCGAGAACGGAGTGCGGGCCGTGACCCACCGGGACATCTCCGCGCCCGACGTGGAGCGTGCGCTCGACATCATGCGGCGCGTGGTGCGCGCGGCCTGCCGGGGCTAGCGAGGAGACGCCGTGCAGCTCGACCGCATCCGCAACTTCTGCATCGTCGCCCACATCGACCACGGCAAGTCGACCCTGGCCGATCGGCTCCTGGAACTCACCGGCGCGCTCGACGCCCGCCAGATGCGCGCCCAGGTGCTCGACTCCAACGAACTGGAGCGCGAACGGGGCATCACCATCAAGCTGCACGCCGTGCGCATGGACTACACGGCGCGTAATGGCGAGCGCTATCAGCTCAACCTGATCGACACCCCCGGACACGTCGATTTCACCTACGAGGTGTCACGCTCTCTGGCCGCATGCGAGGGCGCCATCCTGGTCGTCGACGCCAGCCAGGGCGTCCAGGCCCAGACCATCTCGAACCTGTTCCTGGCGCTGGACGCGGACCTGGAGGTCATCCCCGTCATCAACAAGATCGATCTTCCAGGCGCGGAGCCGGAGCGCCGCCGCGACGAGCTCGCGGACCTGCTGGGGGTGGATCCCTCCGAGGTGCTGTTCGCGAGCGCCAAGGAGGGCACCGGAGCCGCGGAGATCCTGGAAGCGGTCATCGAACGGGTGCCCCCTCCGGAGGGAGACCCGGAGGCGCCCCTGCGCGCGCTCATCTTCGACTCCTACTACGATCAGTACCTGGGCGCGGTCCCGAGCGTGCGCGTGGTGGACGGTGTGCTGCGCCCCGGGACGGACATCGGTTTCGGCACCGTGGACGCCACCTACGAGGTAACCGAGGTGGGCTACACGCGGCTGGTGCGCGTGCCCCGGGATGCCCTCCACCCCGGGGAAGTGGGCTACCTGGTCGCGGCCATCAAGTCGGTCACGCACACGAGGGTGGGGGACACCGTCGTCGAGGCCTCCCGCAGGGCGACCGAACTGCTGCCGGGCTACAAGGAAGTCCGCCCCATGGTGTTCGCGGGGCTCTATCCCAGCAACGCCGACGACTATGAGTCGCTGCGCGACGCGCTCGACCGGCTCAGGCTCAACGACGGCAGCCTGCATTATCAGCCGGAGACCTCGGCCGCCCTCGGATTCGGCTTCCGCTGCGGCTTCCTCGGGCTGCTGCACATGGAGATCGTCCAGGAGCGGCTGGACCGCGAGTTCGGTGTCAGCCTGATCACCACCGTGCCCAACGTCGAGTATCACGTCACGCTCACCGACGGCAGCGAGCTGGCCATCGAGAACCCCACCCGCCTGCCGGGCCGCGGCAAGCTGAAGTCGGTCGCCGAGCCCTGGGTGCGCGCGCACATCGTGTCGCCCGCCGAATACATCGGCAACGTGCAGAAGCTCTGCCACGATCGCCGCGGGACGTTCAAGGGGATGCGATACCTGGATCCCCGGCGCGTGGAGATGGACTTCGAACTGCCGCTGGCCGAGATCGTCCTGGACTTCTACGACCGCCTCAAGGGCAGCACGCGCGGCTACGCGGCGCTCGACTACGAGTTCGCGGAGTACCGGCCCGACAACCTGGTGAAGCTGGATGTGCTGGTGAACGGCGATCCCGTGGATGCCTTCAGCGTCATCATCCACCACGACCGTGCGCAGCTTTACGGCCGCGACCTGGTGCGCAAGCTGAAGGAGCTCATCCCGCGCCAGCAGTTCCAGGTGGCGCTGCAGGCGGCGATCGGGTCCAAGATCGTGGCGCGCACCAACGTGAAGGCCCTGCGCAAGGCGGTGACGGCCAAGTGCTACGGCGGGGACATCACGCGCAAGCGCAAGCTGCTCGAACGGCAGAAGGAGGGGAAGAAGCGGATGAAGCAGGTGGGGTCGGTCGAGATCCCGCAGGAGGCTTTTCTGGCCGTGCTCTCCATTGAGCAGTAATTGTCAGTAGACATCAGTAGATATCAGCATATGTCGATCGTGCTTCGCCGGGCGCGCCGTGGAGGGCAGGCGGATCTCAGGGGATGGCTCTGATGGCGAAATGGATCGCCGGGGTCGATATCGGTGGGACCACCCTCTCGGTGGGCATGGTTCCGGCGGAGGGAGGGCGTCCGCGCGCGCTCCGGGTGGACGACACGCCGCACGGAGGGGGCGCGGAAGTGGTGGTCGACATGGTTTGCGCGATGGTCCGCGCGGCTGTGGATGAGCTGGCGCGCACGGAGGGCCCGGGCGCCACGGTCGCCGGCGTGGGGATCGCCGCGCCCGGGTCGCTCGACCGCGCCCGCGGCGTGGTGCTCGAGTCGCACAACCTGGGGTGGTTCGGGCTTCCGCTGCGCGACCGTGTCCAGGCCGCGACCGGCCTGCCCGCCGTCTTGGAGAACGACGCCAACTGCGCCGCCTACGGGGAATGGTGGCAGGGGGCGGGGCGCGGCTTCCGGTCGGTGCTGGGAATCACCCTGGGCACCGGAATCGGCGGCGGGATCGTCATCGACGGCCGGCCCTTCGTCGGGGCGACGGGAGCCGCCGGGGAGATCGGGCATATGACGGTCGAGTTCGGTGGCCGCCGCTGCACCTGCGGGGGCAGGGGGTGCCTCGAGGCCTACGCCTCCGGGCCGGGCATCGCGCGCGCCGCGGCCGAGGGGCTGGGCGGTGGGGCGCGGTCGACCCTGCCGGAGCTGGTCGAGGGGGATCTCGACCGCATCACGGC